>JBGSJQ010000122.1:0-24968 GCA_041741775.1 Terrimicrobiaceae bacterium
GCAGGCTGCCGCGGCCAGCGGACGGCTCGCCAGCCGGTGGCGGCCCGCCGTGCGCGGGTTCCTTTTGTCGATCTCCCAATCCGCCAACCGGTTGAATGTCATCGCCGCTGTGCGGGCTGAGACCATGGCCACCAGGATGCCGAGAGCAATCGAAAGCGAGGGGAGCCCGCCGGCGGCCACAAACATCGAGCCCAAGGCAAATGGGAGCGCGAAAATCGTGTGGGAGAAACGGATGAATTGCAGGAAGTCGGCCAGCGCCTTCATGCGCTACTCCTTCGCCCGCCTTCCGGCTTCCTCAAAGAGCTCCACCAGGCCGTCGTCTACCCGCATGTCCACGAGCTTCCAGACCCCTCCGCTGCGGTAAAAGTAAAACCGCCAGCGCAGCGGAAGATCCTGATTCAACGAGATGCAGGTCTGCCGCACGAGGCAGGCCCCCACTTGCAGCGAGTCGATCACCTCATAGCCGGAGACCGGTCCGTAGCTGTCGAGTGCTTTGTTCGTGCTCTCCTTCAACTGACTCACATTCTCCTTCCGCTCCGCGATGATCGTATTCCGGATCAGGGCATCATACGCGGCATCGACCTGCCCCGCCTTCAACCCGAGAAAAAATGCACCAATGACAGCGCCGGGGTCCTCGGGCCTGTTCCGGGAGACCGGTTCAGACGTCGGCTGCGCCTCAGCGCTGCTTGTCGGGAAAACCATTCGCTTCCGTGGGTCGGCATCCTGGGCCGGCAGCAAGGTCGTCGCGCAAAGGAGTGCCCAGAGAAAAATTCGCATGCCCTCAATGGACCTCTTTTTCCGCTGACGCGCAAGCTTGGGAAGCAGGGAGCGCCGGCTTATTCACAGCTCCGCCGCTCAATCCGGTGACGGGTGGGACCCGCATAGCTCGCAACCATGGGGTTTTGCGGGGGGGCATGCGTGTTCCCCGCCTTATTCAAGGGTGTTCCACGCCATCGGCCATGGTGAAATGCCGAAAAAAAGGGGGAAAAACGGGTCTTGGAAGGTGGGGGCAGAGGCGCAGAGGCCACGGCCCCCGGGGAGAACTTCACAGGTTATTCACAAGCGGCTTTACCGGGAGACCTGCCCGATGATCACACTGCAAAAATTCGTGTCCTTGACCTTTGATTGGCCCTTGATCACAGCGGCCGTGCGGCCCGAAACCTGGCGGATGCTCAGCACCCGGGGTTGGCCGGGAGACAGGGCGGCGCTGGCCGAGTAGGTGCGGCTGGAGTAGCGGCGGAGCCCGGCATCCACCCCCTCACTGAGCGTGATTTTGACGGTCATCCTGCTGCCGCTGAACCGGCCTTCGACATCGGCGCGGGAGTTTGAGATCCGGGTGGACGAGGCGAACTGGGAGGATTCTGGCAGGCTTTGGGCAAAGATGACGTAGCCGCCCTTGAGATAGGACTCCTCGGTCATCGTGCGGTTCGAGTTGGTGATCTCGGTGAGGTTCACGCTCGCCAGCGCGGCATCGAGCTCTTCGGCTGATTTTACTTCTGGAAACTGTATGACGGCCAGATCAAGCTGTCCGGCGTGGGCGCTGAAAGCGAAGGCGAGGAGGGCGAGCAAAATGCGCATCCCTTTCGCTATTCCTGCCCGCTAAAAAAAGCAATGCGATTCGACTGGAAAACCTCAGATGGCGAGCACCGGGAAGCGCTGGCTTGGCGGCGGGAGAGCCTCGGCGTCCTGGCCTGCGTTCACGGCCTGAGCGGCTGTGCCGAGCAATTTGCTCCGGTCGCAGAGGCGCTGACCGGTTATTCCGTCTATGCGTTGGAGCTTCGGGGCCAGGGACTGGATCCGGTGGTTGAGCGGCGGGCCATGGTCCTTGACGTTGAGGCCCAGCATCGGGACATCACGGATTTTCTGCAGGCTATTCGCGAGCGACACCCTGAGGAACCCGTCATCCTGATGGGAGAAAGCATGGGGGCCCTGCTGGCCGCTTCGTTTGCCGCCGGACCGGCCAAGCGGGACATCGCGGCCCTCATCCTGTCCGTCCCGGTCGTCGAACTGATCCAGCCCCTGCCCGCGTGGCTCCGCGCGGTGGTTCGGCTGATCGGACGCGTCTTCCCGCGTTTCAAGTTCTATCCCTCGTGGTTCGTCAGCGGAGAAACCGTCACGCCGCCCCTGACCCGGGACCGCGAGTATCAGGACGGCATGCGCGCCAAACCGAATCACATCCGGGTCTTCACGCTGAAATTTCTGTCCGAGCTGGGCGACCTGATTTCTGAAAGCCTCACCATCGCTCCCAAAGTGAGCCAGCCGGTTCTGGTCCTGGCCGCCGGGCACGACTGCTTTGTGAAGGTCAGCCAGATCGAGCGATGGTTTGAGAAGCTCGGCTCTGGAGACAAGACCCTCAAAATCTATCCCGAAGCCTACCACCTGCTCTGGCACGATTTCGACCGCGACCGCGTGCTGGCAGGCGTGTCGGCTTGGCTGCAAAGCCGGGTCACCTCCACCACTCAACGCCCATTACCAAACGAGGCCACCGGCGGGACTCGCGAGCCGATGGAAGCAGCAGGCATCATTTCCTCCGGGAGCCAGCAGGGAAACGCCTGAGCTCGCGCCAGGCGACGACCAACAAAGCACATGAGCATCACGACCAGAGAAGCCCTTCAAAGCGACATTCCGGCCATCGCGGAAGGCAAAGCCCGCATCGACCTCAGCACGGCAAAAACAAACAAGCCAGCCCAGATGCTTTACGAGTCACTGGGCTGGATTCGTGACGAAGTGTATCTGGTTTACAATCGCCGTGTCGGTCAGCCAGAAAACCGAGGGGAGAGTTGATCCGTTTTCTGGGCACTCAGATCCCCGATGTTTTTCCCGTGAAAAACAGGGGCGCTGATCCCGACAAGATGGTAGAACGCGCGGATGAGCGATTCGTTCCAACAGGCTCTCCACTCCGCGATTCCAATGTTAAAAAAAATCCAGCAGGGCATCAAGCCCCCGCCGAAGGGGTCCTCTGCGGCCCTCAATAAGCTCCTCGCCTCGGCTCCGGCGCGCGGTAAAAAGCCGGCTCCTTCAGCGCGGTCGGCCGCCGCCCCCGCTCAGGACCTGCCCCACGCAGCGTTCGAAGCTCCCAAAGGCGGGTGGACCATGGAGTCCCTCCGCCGCGCGGTGCTGGCCTGCGAGAAGTGCCCGCACTTGGTTCGCTCCCGGACCCAGGTGGTCTTCGGGGTTGGCAATCCCGAGGCCGACCTCATGTTTGTCGGCGAGGCTCCGGGGGCCGATGAGGATGAGCAGGGCGAGCCGTTCGTCGGAAAGGCCGGGCAGCTCCTCACAAAAATGATCCAGGCCATGGGGTTCGAGCGCACCGATCTATTCATCGCCAACGTCCTGAAGTGCCGCCCCGACATGCCGGCGGGGGAATCCGGCAATCGCAAGCCGAAGCCCGCCGAGATGGCCACCTGCCTGCCCTGGCTCCGCGAGCAGATCGCCCTCATTAAGCCGCGCGTGATTGTCGCCCTGGGAGCGACGGCCGCCGAAGGCCTCCTCGGGGAAACCTCTCCCATGCGCGACCTGCGCGGACGCTGGCTCGACTTCGAGGGCACACCCGTCATGGTCACCTACCACCCCGCCTACCTCCTGCGGAACCAGTCGATCTCCGAAAAACGCAAGGTCTGGGAGGACCTGCTCCTCGTCCTCGAAAAACTCGGTGTCAAAATCTCCGCTAAACAACGCGCCTTCTTCACCAAATCCCCCTGACAAAGGCCTCCACCCGGGAGTCCTCCCCCACGGACGCGCCCGATTCCGGGTCCATAAACACTCAACCATAAACACTCAACCCTCCTCTCAGGATCCCACCCGCAGCGTGTTTTTCATGATGCCGGTCATGTTTCCGCAAATTTGGCATCGCCGGGGCGATGTAATATAAGAAAAACTTATACCCACCACTCCCATGCTGGACGAATCCCTCAAATCCGATCTTCAGAAGCGCGGGATCTTTGTGACTTCGCTGGACGAGGTCTACAACTGGGGACGGAAGAACTCGCTGTGGCCGCTGCAATTCGGCCTGGCGTGCTGTGCGATTGAGATGATTGCCGCGGCGGCGGCGCGTTTTGACATGGCGCGCTTCGGGGCGGAGGTGTTCCGTCCGTCCCCCCGCCAGGCGGACCTGATGATCATAGCAGGAACGGTGACCAAGAAAATGGCCCCGCTGGTGGTGCGGCTGTTCAATCAAATGCCGGAGCCGAAATACGTGATCGCGATGGGCGCCTGCGCGATTTCCGGCGGACCGTTCAAAGAGGGCTACAATGTGCTGAAGGGAATCGACCGGTATATTCCTGTGGATGTGGCCATTCCTGGCTGCCCGCCCCGCCCCGAGGCCCTGCTGGAGGGGCTGATCAAGCTTCAGGAAAAAATTGCGGGCCAGCGGCTCTTGGGGCCGGAGCGGGCGCGGCACGCGGATGCTGGCGATGCGGCAGAGTATCCGGTGCCGGAATACGGAGCGCACGATTTGGAGCCGGCATTCAACCCGGATGTCTTCCATCCCGAACCCTCGCGGAGGACGGACGCGTGAACGACTTGGCGGAAGCGATCCGGCAGGCGATCCCGGGGGCCGAGGTCGAGCGGATCGAGAACCCCGGACCATCCGGCCAGCACTCCCTTCTCCTCGGGCTGCCAACCGCGCGGGCCGTGGCGGAATTTTTGCGGGACAACCAGGGCTGGGACTTCTGCTCGAACGTCTCCGGCGTGGACTGGCCGGCCAGGAAGGTCAAAGAGACGGTCGTACGCAAAGAACTGGTGGATGGGGTGGAGAAGGAAATCCAGGAGCCCGTCGAGCGCGAGGTGCCGGGGTATCTGGAGGCTGTTTATCACCTGTATTCGATCCCAAAAAAATCCGGCCCGCTGGTCGTGCGGATGCGGACCGCCAACCGGACGGAAGCGGTGAGCGTTCCGTCGCTGACCCCGGTCTGGAAAAGCGCGGAGTTCCAGGAGCGCGAGGCCTTCGACCTTTTCGGGATCCGTTTCGACGGGCACCCCGACCTGCGGCGGATCCTGATGTGGGACGAGTTCGAGGATTTTCCGATGCGCAAGGACTACGTCGCGCCGGACGACTGCGAATACGAGCCGACTCCGCACGACGCGGTGCTCGCGCTCGTCAAAGCGCGCCAGGAGGTCGCATGAGCCAAATGCCCGCCTCCAACGCTGTGCAGACCATTGACGTCTCGCTCGGGCCTCAGCATCCGTCCACCCATGGGGTCTTCCGGATGAACGTCACACTCGATGGCGAGACGGTGACCCGCCTCCAGCCGGTCTTCGGCTACCTCCACCGCAACCACGAAAAAATTGCGGAGACGAATTCGTGGCTGGCGGCGATGCCCTACACCGACCGCCTCGACTACATCTGCCCGCTCACCAACAACTGGGCTTACGCGCTGGCGGTTGAAAAGCTTGCCGGTCTCGAGGTCGCGGAGCGCGCCGAGTTCCTCCGCGTCATCACCGCCGAGCTCACCCGCCTGCAAAACCACACGGCGTTTCTCGGGTTCATCCTCGGCGACATGGGGGCCTGGGGGACCGCGCTCATGTATGCCTTCCGCGAGCGCGAAAAAATCCTGGACCTTTTCGAGTCGCTCACCGGTGCTCGCATGATGTGCAACTACATGCGGTTCGGCGGATGCCGCTGCGACACGCCGCCGGGCTGGATCGAAGCCGCCAGTGCGCTGGTGGACCGGTTCCCCGCATTTCTCGACGAGATGGAGGCGCTCCTCACTGGCAACGAAATCCTGCTCGCAAGGCTCCAGGGGGTCGCGCCGCTCACGGCTGAACGCGCCATCCAGGGCGGGATGTCCGGTCCGGTGCTGCGCGCGTCCGGGGTGGATTACGACATCCGCAAAGTGGATGCCTACGGGATCTACAGCCGGTTCCAGTTCCGCGTCCCGCGCGGCGAGGTCGGTGATTGCTACGACCGGTTCATGCTCCGCCTGCTCGAGGCCCGCGAATCGGTCTCCATCCTTAAACAGGCGCTGGCCACGATCCCCGACGGCCCGGTCGTCCACCCGAAGGCCAAACAACGTGGACTCCGCCCTCCAGCCGGCGAGGCCTATGGCCGCATCGAAGGCCCCAAGGGCGAACTGGGCTTCTACCTCATCAGCACCGGAACAGACCGCCCCTACCGGTATCGCGTCCGCCCGCCCAGCCTCATCAACCTCACCCTGCTCGAAGAACTCTGCCTCGGCACCAAAATCGCCGACGTCATGGTCATCCTCGGCTCCATCGACATCGTCCTCGGGGAGGTCGACAGATGAAAAGCGGAATGCGGAAAGCGGAAACCGGAGAGGACGGCGTGCTTGCCCACGTCCCGCTTCCGCAAAAAATTCTTTCCGGTCTCAGCTTTCCGGGTTCCGGTCTCCTAAAAGGATTGGTGGTCACGATCCGCAACTTCGCGGGCAGTTACTTTGAGAAGGACCGCCTGACGACCGAGCAGTATCCCGAGGAGCGCCCGGTGCTGCCGGAAAATGCGCGGAGCTTTCCGTTTTTGATTTACGACGGCGAAGATCCTGAGGCGGGCATGCGCTGCGTCTCATGCAAAATTTGTGAGAAGGAATGCCCGCCGCAGTGCATTTATATTATTCAAGACCGTGATGAGGCGGGAAAGGCGCTGAAGCGACCGCGGGTGTTCGACATCGACATCTCGGTCTGCATGAGCTGCCAGATCTGCGTGGAGGTTTGCCCGTTTGACTCGATCCGCATGGATCAGGACTACGAGCTGAGCTCCTACGACCGCTTTGGCTCGCTGATGCTCGACAAGCCAAAGCTGCTGAAATCCAACACCTATTACCACCGGATTCACCCGACCGAGGCGGCGGAGACCGACGCCCGGCTCGAGGCGGACCGGAAGAAAAAAGAAGCCGCAGCCGCTGCGAAGGCAGCGGCAAAGAAAGAGCCAGCGAAACCGGCGGAGGGCGCACCATGACGGAGTTCCTTGAGAATGCGCCGATTGCTCTGCTGGCCTGGTTCCTGGGGATCCTCGGCTCGTTTGGGGTCCCCGGATGGATGCTGGAAATCATCTCGGCGCTGATTGTCATCGGCACGGTGATCGGCATTTTCCTTGGGCTGTTCGCGCTCGCTTCGGTCATGGAGCGAAAGATCCTTGCCCGCGTGCAGAACCGGTTTGGACCCAACCGCGTGGGTCCGTTCGGGCTGTTCCAGCCGGTGGCGGATGGGATTAAGATGATCACGAAAGAGGACCTGGTGCCACGCGGCGCCGACCGGATCGTCCATTTCCTTGCACCCGTCGTGATGATGGTCCCCGCGCTCCTTGTGCTCGCCATCCTGCCGTATGGGCGTGGCATGGTCCCGGCGGAACTTGATGCGGGGATCTTGTATTTTTTCGCAGTCGGGGCCGGGACCGAGGTCGCGGTCTTCATGGCGGGGTGGGGGAGCAACAACAAGTATTCCATGCTCGGCGCGATGCGGGCGATCGCCCAGCTGATCAGCTATGAGATCCCGCTCGTGATGTCCGGGATCACCGCCGCGATGATCGCCGGATCCCTGATGCCATCCGCCATCGTCGCCGCGCAGGGAGGGTTTATTTTCGGGTTCATTCCGCAGTGGTTTGTGCTCACCCCATGGGGGTTCACGGCCGGGCTGATCTTCTACATCGGCGCACTGGCCGAGTCGAACCGCAGTCCATTTGACCTTCCCGAGGGCGAGTCGGAGCTGGTTGCTGGGCACCTCACGGAATACTCTGGCTTCAAATACGCCACGTTCTTCATGGCCGAGTATGTCGGGATGTTTGCCATCTGCGGGATGCTGGTGACCCTTTTCCTCGGTGGCTGGCAGGCCCCGCTGCCGTTCCTGACGATCATTCCCTCGTGGGCCTGGTTCCTCGGCAAGGTGTGCTTCGTGGCGTTCACGATGATCTGGGTGCGCGCGACCCTGCCCCGCCTGCGCATCGACCACCTGCTCGCCTTCGCCTGGAAATTCCTTCTGCCGATGAGCTTTGCTGCCTTCTTCTCGGCGGCCTGCTGGCACTTTGCCGGGCGCGGCTTGGTGGCCTGGCTCCTCTCGCTCGCGATCGTGGCCATCCCCTACCTCGCCTTTGGCATCCACTTCTCCAGCCGCTTCGCCATCTCCCGGCGCACCTACCGCTTTTCCGAATGATGCACGCCGCCCTCGAATCCTTCTGTGCCGATCCGGTGAAGTTCCTTGCACCGTGGTTCGTCCTGCTTCCTGCCTTTGTGCTGCTGCTCTCGGCGGCGGCCGCGGTCGTGATGCGGAACCTGATCCATGCCGCCCTCTGCCTCACGCTGAGCTTCATCGCGCTCGGGGTCGTCTTCATCGCGCTCGGCGCGGAATTCGTCGGCCTCGTTCAACTTCTTGTCTATGTCGGCGCGGTGGCCATGGTGATCGTCTTCGCGATCCTTCTCACCCGTCCGGAGCAGTTGGAAAAATCCCGCTCCGTCTTCTCAGGCATCGGACCGGCCGGCGGGGCGGCCATTGCCTTTGGCCTGCTGGCCACACTCCTCGGCTTCATCTTTGCCAGTCCGCTTGCGAAGAAACCACTGCCCGCTCCGGCCGTCGCTCCCGTCGCCAACATCGGCGAGGCGCTCATGGGCAACCACGTGGTTGCGCTCATCGTCATCGGCGTCCTCCTCACGGCCGCCCTCGTCGGGGCTGCTGTCATCGCCATGGAGGACCAGCCATGATGCAAGTTTCTTCGTGGCATGGGCATCCTGCCCATGCGTTGAATCAACTCGCGAGAACCACGCATGGGCAGGATGCCCATGCCACAAGGAAACCATGACACTTCAAATCCTGCTCGCCATCTCCGCCGTCCTTTTTGCCCTCGGTCTGGCGGCCGTGCTCTCGCGCTCGAACGCGATCATGATTCTCATCGGCATCGAGCTCATGCTCGGCGCGGCAAACCTCAACTTCATCTCGTTCTGGCGGTTCTCCGATCATCCCTCCGACCTCACCGGCCTCCTCTTTGTGATCTTCTCGATCGCCGTCGCCGCCGCCGAAGCCGCCGTCGGCCTCGCAATCATCATCCTCGTTTACCGCAACCTCCGCACCGTCGAAGCCGACGACGCCAACCAATTGAAAGGATGATCACAAACCGGAAAGCGCAGAACGGAGAGCGAAAAGAAACCCCGCGAAGCGGCCAATGGGCGCTTGCGCCCCAATTCCGGTCTCCGCTTTCCCCATTCCGCTTTCCATGATTTTCCTGATCCCCATTCTTCCCTTGGTGGCCGCCGGCCTCAGCGCGCTGATGCGGCGCGATCGGCGGGTTCCTGCGGCGGCCCTCGCCATTGCGGCGCAGTCCGTCTCGACGGTCCTTTGCGTAATCGCCTTTTTACAGACGCTGGAGTCCGGCCACGGGCCGTTTCGGGAGACTTGGAATTTTCCGTGGCTGAGTGTGGGGAGCGGGACATTGAGCCTCGGGATGCTGCTGGATCCACTGAGTGCGGGGATGGCCCTTATGGTGTCGTTCGTCTCGCTGCTCATCTTCATCTACAGCGTGGGCTACATGAAGGAGGATCCAAACTTCACGCGGTTCTTCTGCTTCCTGTCCCTCTTCTCCGCCGCGATGCTGGGCGTTGTTCTGTCGAACAGCCTGCTGCTCACGTTCGTCTGCTGGGAGCTCGTCGGGCTGGCCTCCTACCTGCTTATCGGATTCTGGTTTCACAAACCCGAAGCCGCTGCCGCCGCGAAGAAGGCCTTCCTCACGACCCGCGTCGGCGACATGGGGTTCCTGCTCGGCATACTCTGGCTCTACTCGTCCTCCGGAACCCTCCTCTTTTACGACAACGGGCAGGGCTGCCTTGAGGCGACGGCCCTTTCAGCGATGGCTGCGCAGACGACAGGCGTGGGGCTCGCGGTCTCCAATGCCATTGCGCTCCTGATCTTCTGCGGTGCCGCCGGGAAATCCGGCCAGTTCCCGCTCCACGTCTGGCTGCCGGATGCCATGGAAGGCCCCACGCCGGTCAGTGCGCTCATCCATGCCGCCACAATGGTCGCGGCGGGGGTGTATCTCGTCGCCCGCGTCTTCCCGGTTTTCTCCGCCGCCGGGGCCACCAGCGCGGCCCTGACAACCGTCGCCTGGACGGGCGGGTTCACCGCCCTCTTCGCCGCCCTGATCGCCGTCGCGCAGACGGATATCAAGCGGATCCTCGCCTACTCGACGGTCTCCCAGCTTGGCTTCATGATGCTCGCCCTCGGGGTTGGCAGCGTCACGGCCGCCATGGTCCACCTCCTGGCCCACGCATTTTTCAAAGCCCTTCTTTTCCTCGGCGCGGGCTCTCTCATCCACGGCATCCACGGCGAGCAGGACATCCGAAAAATGGGTGGCCTTCGCAAATTTCTGCCGATCACGTTTGCCACGTATGCCATCGGCATGATGGCCCTCTGCGGGGTCCCGTTCTTCTTTTCCGGGTTTTGGAGCAAGGATGAAATCCTCCACGTGGCCCGCCTGTGGCCGGTCTCGCAGGTCCCGTTCTTCTTTGCCGCCGGCGCCGCCTTCCTCACCGCGTTCTACATGACCCGCCAGATGTGCTACGTCTTCGCCGGATCGTATCGCGGGCACGCCCACCCGCACGAAAGCCCGCCCGTGATGACCATTCCGCTCGTCATCCTCGCTGCGGCAGCGGTCCTGATGTCGATCCCCGTCACTCCGGCGTGGCCGTGGCTCCACGGGCACCTCAGCGGACATGTTCCGGAGCTGGATTTTTCGCAGCTCGTCGAGCACGGATTCCTCACGATGGCCGGGCTCTCGGCGGTCATCGCCGCAGCAGGAATCGGCCTGGGCTTCCTTCTCTACCGCCGTGCTGGTGACCAGGATCCGCTCCAGCGGTTGTGGGCCGGCGGATTCCGCGCGCTCGCCAACCGCCTCTATGTGGATGAGATCTATGAGGCGACGATTATTCGCGGGCTCACCCTGTCGGGGCAGGTGGCTGCGGGTCTCGACCGCTGGATCTTCGCCGGAGCCGTGCGTCTGGGCGCAGGCCTCTGCCAATGCGCCGCAGTGGCAGGCGACCTCTTTGACAAGTTCTGGATCAACCTCGGCTTTGACAGCCTCTGCGGCGGGCTGCGCGACGGCGGACAGCTCTTCTCCTCCTTGCAAAATGGACGCGTGTCCGGCTACCTGCGGTTCCTGAGCGTGGGGGCAATCCTGCTTCTCCTCATCATCGGATGGATGCTGACATGACAATCCTGACGCTCATTCCATTTGTTGGCGCCTTGGTGGCTGCGCTCGCGCCGGGTCCCCGTGCGGCGCGAACCGTCGGCACCGGATTCCTGCTGGCCGCACTTGGCTTCGCCGTGTTCCTTGCCCTCGGCTACGACCGCGCCGCGGGCGGAATCCAGTTTACCGAACACCATGAGTGGATCCCGGCGCTCGGCGTCGAATACTTCGTCGGGGCAGACGGCCTGAGCCTAATGCTCCTGTTGCTCACGACCCTGATCACGCCGTTTGCACTTCTTGCCGCCGGGCCCTCCATTTCCCGGCTCTCTGTCGTCCTCATCCTTCTGCTGGAGACCACCCTCATCGGGACGTTTACGGCGCTGAACTTCATCCATTGGTTCGTCTTCTACGAGCTGAGCCTCGTACCGGCCTTCCTGCTGATCCGCTCCTCTGGCACGAAGGCGTCGACCGTTGCCGCCCTCCGGTTTTTTATCTACACCCTGCTTGGTGGGCTCACGATGCTGGTCGGCTTTCTGGCGATCCAGCTTGCCACCGGGACATTCGACCTCGTCCAATTGGCTTCAATGGGGCCTTCGCTCGACGGGATCCTCGCCACCCACTTTCACTGGCCCTTTGCAGGAATGCTGGTCTTCGCTGGTGTCTTCTTCGGGCTCGCGGTCAAGGTGCCCGTTGTGCCGTTTCACACCTGGCTTCCTGACGCCTACGCCGAGGCCCCCTCGCCCGTCACGATGCTCCTGACCGGGCTGATGTCGAAGATGGGGCTCTACGGGTTCCTTCGCCTGCTCCTGCCGCTCTTCCCTCAGCGCATGCAGGAGCTGGCCACGCCGTTGCTGTGGCTTGCGCTCGCGACGATCCTCTTCTCCGCCTTCACGGCTCTCGCGCAAACCGACCTCAAGCGGATGCTCGCCTACTCGTCGGTCAACCACCTCGGCTACTGCCTCCTCGGCCTCTTTGCCGTGGCCGCTGTCCCGCTTGGCGCCCCCACCGCTCGCGCCGCCGCCATGAATGGCGTTCTGCTCCAGATCTTCAACCACGGCCTCACCGCTTCCGCGCTTTTCTGCTTCGCCGGGTTTCTTGAGAACCGCTCGGGCGGGCTTCGCGGGCTGCGGGATTTTGGCGGATTGCGGACGGCGGCGCCGGTCTTCGCCGGGCTCATGGGGATCGCCCTCTTTTCCTCACTCGGCCTTCCCGGGCTCAATGGGTTCGTTGGCGAATTTTTAATCTTTAGCGGAACGTTCCACCTGGTCCCATGGGCCGCCGCGCTCGCCGCCATCGGGCTCTTCGTCACCGCCGTCTTCCTCCTCGATGCCATCCAGAGCCTCTTTACCGGACCGCTGCCGCCGCAGTGGGAAAAATTCCCCGACCTCACCCGCGGCGAAGTCGCCCTCGTCACCCCGGCCGTCCTCCTGATGTTCGTCCTCGGCATCTATCCCCAGGTCCTCATCGCCCTCTTCAACAAACCATGAACAAAACGCGGAAAACGGAATGCGGAATGCGGAAAGGAAAGAAGACCTCGCCGGGCGCGAGGGGCGAATCTTTCCGGTCTCCGGTCTCCGCCTTCCGGTTTTTCCATCAAATTTTTCCATGATCTTGAATGCCACATTCCTTTCGGCCTTTGCCGGGGCGCTGCTGGTGCTGGTTCTTCCAGAACGGTGGACCCGATGGATTGCGCTGGCGGCAACACTTGCCGGGCTCGGTTTTGCGGCGTCCGCCTTCCCGGCCTTCGACAACTCGCCGAGCGCTCCGCATTTTCAATTTGTCACCGAACTCCCGTGGATCCCGACCCTCGGGATTTCGTTCCACACCGGGGCGGATGGCATCAGCCTCGTCCTCCTGCTCCTCACAGGCCTCATCGCCGTGACCGGAGTCCTTTTTTCATGGAATGTCGTCCTTCGCCCGCGGGCGTTCTTCGCGTTTTACCTCGTCATCATCGGCGGGGTTTACGGGGTTTTTCAAAGTTTCGACCTCTTCCTTCTCTTCGTCTTTTACGAGATCGTCATCATTCCGAAATACTTCCTGATCGCGGCCTGGGGGTCCACAAACCGTGAATACGGGGCGATGAAATTGACAATGTATTCGGCCGCGGGAAGTGCGCTTGTCCTGCTGGTGCTTCTGGCAACCTACGCTGCGTCCGGGGCGCACTCGTTCGATCTGTTCACGCTTGCGGATCCGTCGAAAGCCGCCTTCGCGCCGGGCTTCCAAGCGTGGGCGTTTCCGGTGATGTTTGTCGGCTTTGCGGTGCTGGCCGGCCTCTGGCCGTTGCACACGTGGGCACCGACCGGCCACGTCGCCGCGCCAACCGCTGTCTCCATGCTTCTCGCTGGCGTTGTCATGAAGCTGGGCTCCTACGGGGCGCTCCGCGTGGCCATGACGTTATTTCCGCTTGGCCTTGCGCAGTGGCGGATCCCCATCGCCGTGCTGGCCACAGCCGGCATCGTGCTCGGGGCCCTCGTCGCCCTTGCTCAGAAGGACCTGAAATTCACCGTCGGCTATTCGAGCATCGCACACATGGGGTTCGTTCTCCTTGGCTTGATGACCCTCAACCTTTCCGGCCTTGGCGGGGCCGTGCTTCAGATGTTTTCCCACGGGATCATCGGCGGGCTGCTCTTCGCCGTCGTCGGACGCATGATCTACGACCGCACGCACACGCGGGACATTACCGAACTCGGACGCCTGAGCCTGGCGAAGACGCTGCCGTTTGCCGCCGTGACCTTTACCATCGCCTCGGTTGCCTCCATGGGGCTTCCGGGCTTCAGCGGATTCATCGCCGAGTTCACCATCTTGAAGGGAGCCTGGACGGCCTTTCCCTCCCTGCTGATTCCGGCCGGACTTGGGGTTGTGGTCACGGTCGCCTTCACTTTGATCGCCCTCCAACGCACCTTCTACCCCGCCGGTGAGGTGCCCGCTAGTCCTCCGCCCCAGCCTCCCATCACCCTTCCCGAGAAACTCGGCGCTCTGCTGCTCATGGCGTCCACGCTGGTGATCGGCGTGTTTCCCTCGGTCCTTCTCGACCCGATTCTTCGCAGCTTCGAAAGCCCGCTCATGCACGGCCTCATCCAGGGAGGCCCCCGATGAACCCCCTGCTTGTCGCGCTCGCTCCGCAAATCGTCCTCGTGCTCACAGCCTTGGCTGTCCTTGGCCTGGGGGTCTCGATCCCCCGCGCCAGAAATGCCATCACGAGCGCTGCACTCCTCGGCCCCATCCTCTCGGTCGTCGCCCTCCACCTTTTCCCGGTCCACGGCCTCTTCCTTGGCGGAATGATCTCCCTCACCCCGCTGGCGGGTATCTTCCAACTTGTGATCCTCGGTCTGGCCGTCGTCGCCATGGTTTTCGCCGCAGACTCCTTCCCAAAAACCCACTTCGCCGAGTCGCTGGCTCTGGTCCTCTTTGCCACGGTCGGCATGCTGCTGCTGTGCGCGACCGACAACCTGCTGATGATCTTCCTCGCGCTGGAGCTCACGAGCATCCCGCTCTACGTGCTCGCCGCCTTTGACAAGGCGAGCCGCGCATCGGCCGAGGCCGGCCTCAAATACTTCCTCGTCGGAAGCGTCGCCGCCGCATTCCTCCTCTACGGAATCAGTCTGATTTTTGGCGTCACGGGATCAACGAACCTTCACGCGATCGCCTCCTTCGCCGGACCATCCGATCCCCTTCTCCTTGTCGGCATCGTGCTCGCCTTCGGAGGGTTCGCCTTCAAGGTCGCCGCCGTCCCGTTCCATCTCTGGGCCCCGGACGTCTATGAGGGCGCACCAACCGCCGCTGCCGCGTTCATCGCCTCGGGCTCAAAAGTGGCCGCCGTTTTCATTCTGGCCAAATTCCTCTTTGGAGCACTCGGCCCGTGGGCCGGGTCGATGACAGCCGCCGGCTGGGCCCCCGTCCTGGCACTGGCCGCTGCCGCTTCGATGCTGCTGGGAAATATCACCGCCCTCGTGCAATCGAACGTGAAGCGTCTCCTTGCGTATTCCGCCATTGCGCACGGTGGCTACCTCCTGCTCGGCCTGGCATCCGGCGAACCCGCCAGCCTCCCCGCCGTCCTTTTCTACGTCATCATCTACGCGATCACCACAGCCGGAGCCTTCGGGGTCGTCCTTGTCGTCGAACACGAACGCGGCGGATCCCGCTTGGAGGATTTTGACGGACTGGCGAAATCCTCCCCCGGACTCGCCCTCTGCCTGCTGGTTTTTCTGATCTCTCTCGCCGGAATCCCTCCGCTCGCCGGGTTCTTCGGAAAATTCTACCTCTTCGCCACCGCGCTCGAAAACCCGCACCTCCTCTGGCTCGTTGCTCTGGCCATCGTCCTGAACGCCATCTCGCTCTACTACTACCTCATCGTCCTGAAACACGCCCTTGTGCTCCCCTCACACGAGGACCGTAAGGCCGGCCTCCACGGCACGAGGGCGCTTGTCGCAGCCCTCGCCCTCCTTGTGCTGGCCCTCGGGCTGTTCCCCAATTTCTTTCTTACGCCGCTCACCCAATCCTTCCACCCCGCCGTCGCCGATGAGGCCCCGGTGCCGAACCAAACCCATCCATGAACAGCTACCTCCTCCTCACGCTTTTCCTTGCGATCGCGATCGTCTTTCCATTGATCCCGCTCGCGATGGCGTGGGCCTGGGCCCGGATTTTTTCCCCCGCAAAGCCCGGCCACGACAAGCAGAGCTCCTACGAATGCGGCATCGAATCCACCGGCCCCGCCCGCGTGCAATTCCAATCCCACTACTACCTCTACGCCCTCGTCTTCCTGGTCTTCGACGTCGAGACGGTTTTCCTCCTCCCCTTCGCCGCCGCCTTCCTGAATCTCCCCATCTCCGCATTTCTCGCACTCATGGCCTTCCTCCTCCTCCTTATCGAAGGCCTCGTCTGGGCCTGGGCAAAAGGCATCCTCGCCTGGAAATAAAACTCCGGAGGGGGAAACCCTTGGCGGGCAGGCTCAGGCAATTGGCACACCCGCCTCTGCAGGCTTGGCGTTTGATCGCAGCTGGCCGCAACCGGCTGCCACGTCAATTCCACGCCGCTGCCGTATGGTGCTCGGCAGTCGGTGGTCGCGGAGCACACTCTGAAAGGCTAGCTCCTCTGTCGCAGAGCTGCCTTTGCCGGTGAAGCCGGCCGTCTGGTTCAGCGGAATAAGATTCACATGCGCGTGCATCCCGGCCAGCAAGGCGGCCAGCTGCTTCGCGTGGCCCGGCGAGTCGTTGACGCCGGTGATCAGCGTCCACTCAAAAAAGATCCGGCGTCCGGTTTTTGCGCCGTATTCCCTGCAGGCGCTCATGAGGTCGTCCAGCGGCCACCGTCGGCTGGCAGGAACCAGGGCCGCCCGCTCGGCGGCATCCGCCGAGTGCAGGCTCACCGCGAGGTTGAACGGACGCTTTTCCTCCGCCAGCCGGAGGATCCCGGGAATGACGCCCACCGTGCTGATCGTCGCGCGTCTTGGTGTGATGGCGATACCGCGGCTGTCTGTGAGAATTTCGAGGGCGGTCATCACCGCATCATAATTGTGCAGAGGTTCGCCCATGCCCATGAGCACAAGGTTTCGCAGCCCCGGCAACCCGGCCGAGTGCAGTGCCCGCTGCACATGGAGCACCTGCGCCACGATCTCGCCCGCGCGAAGGTGGCGCATGAATCCCATCTGGCCCGTCGCGCAAAAGACACACCCCATCGCACAGCCAGCCTGCGTGCTCACGCAGGCTGTCGAGCGCCCTGTGTAGTCCATCAGAACCGTCTCGATGGTCTGTCCGTCCTCCAGGCCAAGGAGGAATTTCCGCGTCAGCCCATCCCCGCTGGCGGTGTCTGCCATCACGGTCGGCTGGTCAAGGGAAAACCGCCTGCCCGCTCCCACCCGCCCTGCCACCCAACGCGCCAGGGGCGGAAGAAAATCCGGGTAGTCCGCGAAGTCTGTTGCGGCCTCCCGATGCACCGCCCGCCAGAGCGTGCGCGCGTGCGACGGATGAACCCCGTCAGCAACCAGCGCACATTCCATCTCTCGGAAGGTAAGGTCATGGAGCGAGGGCATGGCGAAATCCGTCGCAGAAATGGCAGTCCATTGCAAAGCCAAGCTGCCTCGCCCCCGCCATCGGCAACCCGATCTCAGCCAGCAACCGATTCATGCGGCTGCAGCTCACGCCCTCTGAGCAAACCGCCTTAAACCTCTTCCGCTTCCTGAATGATGATCGCCCGCGTTTCCGGGCTGACGGATTTCAAGCTCACCACCTGAAGCCGATGCAGCCCGTCGGGGTCGCGGTCGCCGAAATGCAGCCGACAATCCGCAACCGCATCAGCGTCCAGATTTTTGCGCACTTCATCAAAGCCAACTTTGATCTCGCAAAAATCGGGGTTGAAAAAGCCGGTCACGAGGGTGCCGAACATGATGACTTTTCGCGCACCATAACGGTCCTTCAGATACCTTGCGACCTTGCCGGCCAGCCGACGCGCGTAGGCGTGATCCATGTGCTCACGTATTTCCATATAATTTATGATCCTTGTCCAATTCATAGCATAAACCGGGCCAACTCGAATCCGGCCCGGCAAGTCACAGGGCTCTGGATGAATTCGCGGCCGTTGGCGGGCTTAGCAGCCCGAGGCGCGGGTTTGGCGAAGGGCTTCGTAGAGGACAATGCCGGCTGCTGTGGAGAGGTTGAGGCTGCGCGCCTCCGGGGACATGGGGATCGTGCGGCAGGCTGCTGCATTTTCTGCAAGGAGAGATTCCGGCAGACCGCGGGTTTCGCGGCCGAAGACGAGGTGGTCGCCGTCGGCGAAGCGCTCGTTCCAATACGGCACGTCGGATTTCGTGGTGAAGAAGAAAAACCGGGCTGTGGGGGAGCTGTCGCGTAGTTCTTCAAACGAAGCCCACTGGCAGATGTCGCACTTTTCCCAGTAGTCCATCCCGGCGCGGCGGAGGTATTTTTCGTCGAGCGAGAACCCGAGGGGGCCGACGAGGTGGAGCCGGGCCTCTGCCGCGAGGCAGAGCCGGGCGATGTTCCCCGTGTTCGGCGGGATCTCCGGCTCAATCAGGACGACGTGCAGCATCGGGGCTGGCCGGGGCCTGCCAAATCAGGCGTTCCGGCCGCAGCAGGATTTATATTTCTTCCCGCTTCCGCACGGGCACGGATCGTTGCGGCCGACCTTCGGAAGCTCGCGCTTGATCGGCAGCTCGATTTTCGGCGCGGGGGCGGGTTCGTCCCCCGGGAAAACGGCCTGACCCGACGCGGCAGCAGCGACCGGTTTTGCTGTGGCGGCGGGGTCGGCGCGGAGCAGGCTCTGCGGAAGGCTGGCGAGAAGCTGCTCGAAGGCCTGAAGGTTGGTCGTGCTGCGGAACAGGTTGTTGAGGACCTCGCCCTTGATGTTATCCATCAGCTCGACAAACATCCCGTAGGCGTCGTTCTTGTATTCGACGAGGGGATCCTTCTGCCCGAAGGCACGGAGGTAAACCGCCTCGCGGAGACCATCCATCGCGTAGAGGTGTTCCTGCCAGAGGCGATCCACGGCGTTGAGGATGATGTAGCGCTCGAGGCCGCGGAGGGCTTCCGGGTTTTCCAGCGCGGCTTTCCGGTCGTAGGCGTCACGGATCGTCTCCATGAGGAAGCTGCCATTCTCCTCGAGCGAGCGGGAGTCGAGCGCGGCTTTTTCGCGCGTCAGGCCGAGGGGGAACGTCGAATTAATCCACTGCAGGAGGCCTTCGGGATCGGGTTCCATGCCCTCGGGGGCTTCGAGGAACTCGGCCACTTTCTTGGGCACCATCTCGGCGATGACCTCGTGGATGAGAGTCCGCGTGTTATCGGAATCCATGACCTCGTTGCGGTAGCCGTAAACGACCTCGCGCTGCTGGTTCATCACGTCGTCGAACTCCAGCGTGCGGCGACGCATCTGGTAGTTGCGCTGCTCGACCCGCTTTTTGGCGGTTTCCACGCTCTTGTTGAGCCAGGGGTGCTCGAGCTCCTCGCCCTCCTTGAGGCCGAAGGTCTCCATGATCTTCGTCATCCGGTCGCTTGCGCCGAAATTCCGCATCAGATCGTCTTCGAAGCTCACGTAGAACCGGGAGCGGCCGGGGTCGCCCTGGCGGGCGCAACGGCCGCGAAGCTGGCGGTCGATGCGGCGCGATTCGTGACGCTCGGTGGCGATCACGTAGAGCCCGCCAAGAGCGGAGACGCCTTCGCCGAGTTTGATGTCGGTGCCGCGTCCGGCCATGTTTGTGGAGATCGTGACGGCGCCCTGGAGTCCGGCGCGGGCAACGATCTCGGCCTCTTGCATGTGGTATTTGGCGTTGAGGACGGTGTGCGGGATTTTCTGGAGCTTGAGCATGCGGCTGAGCAGCTCGCTGGACTCGACGCTCGCGGTGCCGACAAGCACCGGCTGGCCTCTCCCGTGGGATTCGCGGATCGCCTCGATGACGGCGTTGTATTTTTCGCGACGGGTCTTGTAGATCCGGTCGTGTTCATCCACGCGGGCGACCTTGCGGTTCGTGGGGATGACGTTGACGTCGAGGCGGTAGATGTCGTGAAATTCGTTGACCTCGGTCTCGGCGGTGCCGGTCATGCCAGCCAGCTTCTCGTAGAGCCGGAAATAATTCTGAATCGTGATCGTGGCGAGCGTCTGGGTCTCGCGGTCGATCTGGACGCCTTCCTTGGCCTCAACCGCCTGGTGGAGGCCGTCGCTCCAACGGCGACCGGGCATCTTGCGGCCGGTGAAGGTATCGACGATCATCACCTTGTTCTCCTCGACGACATATTCGACGTCCTTCTCGTAGAGGCAGTAGGCCTTGAGGAGCTGGGTGATGTTGTGGATCCGCTCGGCCTGCGCGTCGCAGTGCTGCTGGCGCTCGGCTTTTTTCTTTGCTTTTCCGGAAGGGTCGAGCGCGGGGTCGTTTTCGATATCGGCGAACTCGGTGAGGAGGTCGGGGAGGACGAACGCATTCGGGTCATCCGGATTCAAATAATCGCGGCCCTGCTCGGTGAGGTCGGCGTCGTGCTGGCGCTCTTCGATGGTGAAGAAAAGCTCTTCCTTGAGATCCACAAGAGCGGCCTTGCCGTCGGTGTCCTTGTAAAACTCGAGCTCTGCCTTGTCCATCACCTTGCGCATCTCGGGGTCCTCCATCATGCGGAGGAGAGCCTTGTTGCGGGGTTGGCCAAGCTTGAGCTTGAAGAGCGTCCGGCCAGCTTCCTCGCGCTTGTTGGCTTCGAGAAGCTCCTTGGCCTCGGAGGCGAGGCGGTTGCAGAGCATCGTCTGTTTGCGGACAAGCTGCTCGATGAGAGGCTTGAAGCGGTCGTATTGGTGGGTGGAGACGGTGGCGGGGCCGCTGATGATGAGCGGGGTGCGGGCCTCGTCGATGAGGATCGAGTCCACCTCATCCACGATCGCAAAGTAGTGGCCGCGCTGGACCTGCTGCTCGCGGGTGGTCGCCATGCCGTTGTCGCGGAGGTAATCGAAGCCGAACTCGCTGTTTGTCCCGTAGGTGATGTCGCACTGGTATTGTGCGCGGCGGAACTCCGGGGGCTGGTCGTTCTGGATCACGCCGACCGTGAGACCGAGGAACTGGTAGAGCTGGCCCATCCACTCCGCGTCGCGCTTGGCGAGGTAGTCGTTGACGGTGACGACGTGGACTCCGCGGCCGGTCAGCGCGTTGAGATAGACGGCCAGCGTCGCGACGAGCGTCTTGCCCTCGCCCGTGGCCATTTCCGCGATGCGCCCGCGGTGGAGGATCATGCCGCCGATGAGCTGAACGTCGAAGTGGACCATGTTCCAGGTCAGCGGTTGGTCGCAGACGATGATCTCGCGGCCACTCAGGCGGCGCGCGCCATTTTTCACCACGGCGAATGCCTCGGGCAGGAGGGCCTCCAGCTCGGTGGCAAGCTGCTCGTTGTCCTCAATCTTGGACAGGCGATCTTTCCATTCCAGGGTTTTTAAGCGAAGGGCGTCGTCGGAGAGCGACTGGAGCGCGGACTCCGCTTCGTTAATGCTGCGCACAAGGTGCTGCAAACGGCGGATCTCCCGCTGGTTTTTCGAGCCGATAATTTTCTTAATGATCCAATTTATCATGGTGAGCAGTCGGACCGTTCATCAAAGGCGGAATCCGAAAAAAGTAAAACGGGAAATTGGCCGTGCGCTATTTGGGTGCCGGCGGTCCCGGGTCGATCCCCGGGGTCTTATGTGCCGGGAAGGCTTTTCAGGTGGTCGTCGAGATGGTCGCGATCCGCCATGGCTTTCAGAAGCGGGCCGTGCGGCCCGAACTCGACAATCGAGACCGAGCCGACCGGGCAGGCCAGGCGGTAGCGGAACCTCCCGACATCGATGCCCAGAAGGGAGCAGAGCAGGATCCGGATCGTGGCTTTGTGGGAAACGATGAGAACATTGCCCTCATCGTAAACTTTCTGGATTTCCTCGACGACCTGGAGTGAGCGGTGGGCGATGGCGACCGCCGGTTCGCCATCGGTCGGCGGATACCACGCCGGGTCGGCAGTCCATGCGAGGTAGTCGTCGTGGAATGCTTCCGAGACCTCGGCCACGGTCTTGCCCTCCCACTGCCCGTAGCCGATCTCCTTGAGACCGTCGCGGACCTGCGGGGACATCCCGGTGGCATTGCAGATCGGGTGGGAGGTTTCCAAGGCGCGCTTCAGGGGGCTTGCAAAGATGGCCTGCCAGGGGGTTGCCCCGTAGGCCGTTGCGAAATTTTCCGCCATCAGCCGGCCCTCCTCGGTCAAATCGGGGTTCAGAGCCGCGCCGCAGAAGGCATTGGCCCGGCTGAATGATGTCTGCCCGTGACGGAGGAGATAGAGCGTGAGCATGCGCGGGATATAGGCTATTCCCCGCCCGCTTGCCAACACTTTCGGCTGTGGTTGGAGCCTCGGGGGCGGGCTGCCCGCCGTGCGTTACGGTTTTTTTGTGGTTTGGATCGAGAGCTCGCGGAGTTGCTTGAAATCGACCTCGGAGGGAGAGCTGGTCATGAGCTCGACCCCGCGGTTGTTCTTCGGGAACGCGATGACGTCGCGGATGCTTTCCGCGCCGGCGATGAGCATGACCAGGCGGTCGAGGCCGAGGGCAATCCCCCCGTGCGGGGGGGCGCCGAACTGGAACGCCTTGAGCATGTGGCCGAACATCACGGCCTGCTTTTCCTCGTCCACGCCGAGGACGGAAAACATCTTCGCCTGGAGCTTGGGCTCGTGGATTCTCAGGCTGCCACCGCCGATCTCGACGCCGTTGAGAACAACATCGTAGGCGACGGCGCGGATTTTTCCATACTTCCCGGCCTCCAGGAGTGGAGCGTCCTCCACACAGGGGCGTGTAAACGGATGGTGGACCGCATTCCACTTCTGCTCTTCCTCGCTCCAGCCAAGCAGCGGGAAGTCCACGACCCAAAGGAAATGCTTGAGGGTGGCGTCGGTGATGAGGTTGAGAATCTCGGCGACCCTGAGGCGGACGCGCCCGAGCGTCTCGCAGGCGGTCTCCCACTTGTCGGCCCCGAAGAGGATCAGGTCTCCCTCCTCGATGGCGAGGCACTCGGTGAGGGCGGCCTTTTCGTCCTCTGTGAAGAATTTAACGATAGGGGATTTCCACTCCCCGTTTTCTATCTTGATGAAGGCGAGGCCCTTGGCCCCGGTCTGTTTGGCGAGCTCGGTGAGGGTTTCGATCTGCCCGGTGGTGATCTTGGCGAAGCCTTTTGCGTTGATCGCCTTGACGACCCCTCCGCCATCGAGCGCTCCCCGGAAGACCTTGAACTGGGAGTCCTTGAAGATGTCGCCGAGATCGGTGATCTCCATGCCGAACCGGGTATCGGGTTTGTCACTGCCGAACCGGTCCATCGCCTCCCGCCAGGTGAGGCGGGGGAAGGGGGTTGGGATTGTCACGCCCGTGGCCTCCCGGAAGACCGAGACCAGCAGCTTTTCCATGAGGCCAAGGATGTCATCCTGCGTGACGAAGGACGCCTCGACGTCGAGTTGGGTGAACTCCGGCTGGCGGTCGGCGCGCAGGTCCTCGTCGCGGAAGCAGCGGGCGATCTGGAAATATTTTTCCACGCCGGCGACCATGAGCAGCTGTTTGTATTGCTGCGGGGCCTGCGGGAGGGCGTAGAAGCTGCCCGGGGTGAGGCGCGAGGGGACCAAAAAATCCCGGGCCCCTTCGGGCGTGCTCTTGGACAAGACTGGCGTCTCGATCTCCAGGAACCCCTCGGCGTCCATCACGTCGCGGATCGTCTTGATCACGCGGTGGCGCAGGCGCAGGTTGGCGCTCATCTCCGGGCGGCGGAGGTCGAGGTAGCGGTAGGTCAGCCGCAGGTCCTCGTTCGAGATCCGCTCGTCGATCGGAAACGGCAGCACGTCGGCTGCATTTAAAATCTCGAGCCCGGTCGCCACCACCTCGATCGAGCCGGTGGCCAGCCTCGGGTTTTCCGTCCCATCGAGGCGGGCGGCCACGGTTCCGGTGACGCGCACGACGTCCTCGCTGCGGAGTTGGTGGGACTGTTCAGCGACCGCCGGATTTTCCTCCGGTCGAAAAACGACCTGCGTGAGGCCCTCGCGGTCGCGAAGGTCGATGAAGATCACTCCGCCGTGGTCCCGGCGCGAGGCGACCCAGCCGCTCAAGGTTACGGTGATTCCGGCGTCTTCGGCCCGGAGGGCGTTGCAGTGGTGCGTGCGGTAGGTCATGGGAAAAAAGGGAGACTATCAGCAGGTTTCGCCAGCCGCACGTCAAACGAAAAGTTTGATTTTGCCGGATGACCCGGGAAAATAGCCACCCCATGACCACCCATTACCTCGCTTGCGATCTCGGAGCCGAAAGCGGCCGCGTGATGCTCGGAACCCTCTCCGACGGACGCCTCACCCTCGAAGAAATGCACCGCTTTCCCAACATCACGATCCGGCTGGGAGATTCCCTCCGCTGGGATATTCTTCGGATGTTCGACGAGCTCAAGAAGGGCCTCACCAAGGTGACAAAGCGCGGGATTCCGGTGAAGAGCCTCAGCGTGGACTCCTGGGGTGTGGACTACGTCTGGAGCGGGCTGGGGCAGGAGATGCTGGCTCCCTCCTACATCTACCGCGACTCTCGCACGGATGCCACGTTTGCCAGCGCGACGGCCCAGGCCGGACGTGGGAAAATTTTTGGTGAGACCGGGATCCAGTTCATGACGTTCAACACGCTCTACCAGTTGATTGCCGACATGGAGACGAGCCCGGCCCTGGTCCGCTCGGCCGACGGGTTCCTGTGCATCGCCGATTACCTGAATTTCCTGTTTTCCGGGGTGCGTCGCATGGAGGAAAGCCTCGCGAGCACGACACAGCTCTACAACCCCGCTACCAGGCAATGGTCGAAACCCCTCATCGAGGAGTTCGGGTTTCCCGAATCCATCTTCCCGGAAATCGTCCCTTCGGGCACGGTGCTCGGCCCGATTTCCCCGGAAATCGCTGAGGAGACCGGGCTTCAGGATGCCGGGGTGGTGGCGACGTGCTCCCACGACACCGGGGCAGCCGTGGCGGCGGTCCCGGCGGGCGCTGGTGACGACTGGGCCTTCCTCAGCTCCGGCACGTGGTCTCTCATCGGGGTCGAGCTTCCCTCGCCGCTGATCAATGAAGCGACCTGCACTGCCAACTTCACCAACGAGGGCGGCTTCGGGGGGACCACGCGGTTCCTGAAAAATATCGTCGGCCTTTGGATCCTGCAGGAATGTCGACGCGATTGGGAGCGGCGCGGCGAAGTCTGGGACTACGCCAAACTCAACGAACTCGCCGCAGAGGCTCAGCCTCTGCGGACCCTCATCGACCCGGATGACGACCGCTTCCTCAAACCCGGCGACATGATCGCAAAAATCGAAGCGTTTGCCCGCGAGACCGGACAGCCCGTGCCCTCC
>JBGSJQ010000123.1:0-2101 GCA_041741775.1 Terrimicrobiaceae bacterium
GGCCAGGTCGAAAAGTCTCCGCGCGCGCCCACCGTCCGGATGTGACGCGTGTAGTAGCCCGACTGCGGGTCGTAGAGCGCGGCCGCCATGAAGCGGTCGAATGGGATACTCCCGCCGCATTCCCTCTGCAGAGCTGCCAGGCCTTCCGCCGTCACGGCTTCGTGAGCATCTCATCCTGCCGCACCAGCTCCTGCCAGACATCCTTGTAGTCCGGCTCATACCTTTGATCCTGGAAGTCCATCATCTCCTCGCGGTGGCTCACGATTTTTTCGATCCGGGGAATGGCCGATTGGTAAACCTCGCGCAGCAAGCGGAGTGCGCCCGGTTCACGGTCCCAGAGCACTGCGTAGGACTCAACAAATTCGGCGGCATAGTTCGGCTCGGCGCGGTCATTGGGATACCAGATATTACGCGGGGGCTCGTCCTGCTCGAGGAGCATCGGGGCGAGGTAGATATTTTTGAGGAGGCCTTCGAGGTATTTTTCACGGGACTCGGACTCGCGGCCTTCGAGCGAGAGGCTCAGCGCCCAGCCGAAGAGGAATGAGGGCTCGGAAAAATCGCGGGGATAGCTGGCGGCGTATTTTATAAAATCCGCAGCCGCGCGTTCCGGGGCCTCGGCAAGAAGGTGGAGCATCGGAACGAGAAACCGGGCGCCCTGGTGGTCCTTGGGGTTGAGCGCGAGGAGCTCGGAGAGCGTCACGGCGGCCGGTGCGTAACGACCGAGATGCCACTGCGTCATGGCCTTTCCGTAAAGCGAGCGGAGGAACGGGCGTGTCTCCCGATCAATCCACCAGGCCGCCCGCTTGGACGCCCAACGGGAGGATTCGCGTTCAGCAACCTCTTCATAGGCCGCGAGGCATACCTTGAAATTCCCAGACTGAAACTCACCGTCCGCGAGCTCGATCCGGGCCGCCGCACAATCGGCGTCCTTCTCCAGGGCCAGCTTCAGGAGCGCAGATTTTTTGGCCGGGGAACGCATGCGGAGGGCGGTGCGGACGAGTCCCCGGGCGACGTCTCTCCCGTGCATGGGCCCCTGCTTTTCGCGACCAACACGCATCACAAGCGTCTTGGTCAGAGAGCGAAGATCCTCGGGCGTGTGGCGGTCGAAATTTTGGAGGCGAATGTCGAGCTTGCAGTCGGCGGAGAAACTTTGCCAGGCCTCGGGGTCCCAGTCCTCGCTGGCCGCCACCGAGAGCCGGTCAGGGGTCCCCAGCTGGTCGAAGGTTTTGTAGAGAAAGCTTTCGATGCGCGGTTGGTCGAGCTCTTCGAGGATTTCGGGTGGCGCGACGGGCGTTCCAGCATCGTCGCAAACGATCACGATGGTCGGCAGGAACCAGTCCTGGCCTGCAGGCAGGGGCTCCTCGAGATCCACCCAGTGGAGGAACCAGTTGTTTTTGGGCGATTTGAGGGGTTGGATCATGCGCTCCAGCGGATCTCGAGGCGTTGTTTGCGTCCGAAGCGGTCGCTGAAGAAGAGCTCCTTGTTGGCCGCTCCGTATTCATGGACAAGCTTGGTGACCTTCACGTCGAAGCAGCAGTATTCGGCAATCTCCATGATTTTGCCCTCGCGCCACCAGCGGATGGCGTCCAGGCCTTCAGCGACTTTCCCAACGCCGAGCGTGCCCTGCGCCACGTCCTCGAGCTTCAACCGGTGACCGGCGGATTTTTCGATATCCACAAGGAGGTCCAGGCTGCGGAGCTGGTTTGGGAGGTCGAGGATCGTGTAGGCCATGAGCACCTCGTAGTCGAAGCGCACGGTATTGTAGCCGACAACGAGATCGGCGCGTTGCAGGCGGGCAATCAGGTCCTGAACACGGCTCTCGGGAAAAATCTCATATTTTTCGTCCGCGGTGCTGTAGGTCACCCCCACCGACATCCCCATCTCGTGCTTTTTGTCCCACCCGCCGACGTCGTTCGCCGTGCGCTGGGTCTCCAGATCGAAATAGACAATATCCATGAACCAACAAACATGACGCGAATTCCCCGGATTCTCAATGGAAACCGGAGATTTCCCTGGGAGCGTTGCAACTCCCCCCGAGGTAGGCCAAAAAGATGCCCTGTCGGGGCCGGAGCAAAAGTGAACTGAGACGGAGCAAAAGTGG
>JBGSJQ010000124.1:0-10756 GCA_041741775.1 Terrimicrobiaceae bacterium
GTGGTGGCCGTGCTGGAGGCGAGGCCGCCAGCGAGGCCGGTGAGCGCGATCCCGCGCGAGGTTCCCAGGAGCCGGACGGCGATGTAGCCAGCGAAGCCCAGTCCGGAGACGATGACGACCATCAGCCAGATCGAACGCGGGTTGAAGGCCCCCATGGGGCCCAGATCCCGGTCTGGCACCAGGGGGAGCACGGCTCCCGTCACGGCGAGGAACTGGAGGGCCATCCGGGTATCCTCGGCGGTGAGTTTTTTCGACAGGGTATGGAGGGAGGGTTTTCCAGCCAGCAGGAGGAGCATGCCGACGGTAAGGACAAGGGCCGTGCGGGCCTCTCCGGCGACGACGAGAGCGCCCAGAAGGTAGGTGAGGAGCCCGGTGGCGGCGGTGGTGAGGCCGGCTCCAGATTTTTCACGGGACTGATGGTAGAGGAAGATCGAGAGCCAGCAGACCATGCCGAGGAGGCCGGCCGGAAAAACAAAGGGTTGACCGTGGAGGGACAAAAAAGAGCAAACCGCTCCGAGGATAGCCCAGAGCGTAAAGGTGCGAACGCCGGCGGCAACGCGTTTTTCGGGGTGCCCGAACTGGCGTTCCCACTGGCGCTCGAGACCGATGAGCGCTCCGAGGGAGCCGCTCACCAGCAGGCTGATCAGCAGGTCGTTCATGGGGAGCCAAGTCAGAATAGGCCAGGCGTGGGAAATTGGCAATCCCCGGGAGGCCGTCAGCGGAAATTTTGGTGGAGCCAGCGCAGGGGGAACCGGTCGCCGGGGCAGTCGGTCGGCTTGGGATTGATTTCCTTGTGGCCCTTGACGATGGACGACTTGCCTTTGATTTTGCCGACGCGGGCGCGGAGGTAGGTGATCAGCTCATCGAGGGATTGGAGCTGCTCTTTGGTGGGTTTGTCGCGGTTGAGATCGCCGACGAGGCAGATGCCGAGCGCAATATTATTGAGGTAGTCGCTGGCGACGTGGCCGCCGTTGATCTGGCGGGTCCAGCGATTGCCGATCTCAATTTCGCCATTTCCGGACGAACTGCCATTGCCGATGACAAAGTGGTAGGCGAGCCCGTTTTGCATCTTGCGCGTGCGGCGGTGATAAACGTCAAAGATGCGGGCGTTCCCCTGCCGGGTGCCGCTATTGTGGACGATGATGTATTTCCAGCGACCGCGTTTGACCTTCGCGCGGTCGATGGCGCGGCGGACCGATGGAGTGAGGTAGCGGTAGCGCTTGAAGAACCCTCCAATAGAGGATTTGGGGGCCGGCTGCTCGCCCTGGTCTTCGTCCAGGCCGGACTTTTCGACCACAATCGGGGCATCAAGCTTTTCGCCGCCCGGGGTTTTTCCCTTGGGGATCTGGGTGGTGCGGTCGGAAGGCTTGGCGTCAGGAGTCGGCTTCGAAGTTGGCTTTTTCACCGGAGCTGGCTTCTCGTCCGGCTTGGGTTTTCGATCTCCGGGCAAAAGAATGAAGTCCTCCGAATCCGAAGGCTTGGAGTCGGACTTGGCGGCAGGCTTTTCTTCGGTTTCGGGGTTGGGTTTGGGTTTTGGGGTGACTTCCTTCTCGGGTTCCGGGGTGGGCTTTTTTGCCGGCGTTTCCTTCGGGCGGGGAGTTGGCGTCGGCTTGGGAGAGGGTTTGGGCTTCGGGTTCGTTGGCTCGGGAGTCGAGGACGGGGTTGGACGCGGATTTTCGGCCGGCTCGGGCTTTTGGCGGGGGGTTGAGGAGGCTTTTGGGTGCGGCCGGATGTCTTCTCTCGCTTGGAGGAAGAGTTTTTTCTTTTCCTCCTCGCTCCATTCACCCCGGACGATGGACGTCCCGAGCGTGATGCACACAAGCACCCAGAAGAATGGCCATCGTTTCCGCACACCCGACAATACAAAACCCGCCGCATCGATCAAGCAGCGACCACACGGGCCCCGAAGGTCGCAAAAAAATCTTTCCAGCAAGCGATTGACTCGCGGAATCGATCCCGCATGATCGCGGGCTTTTCTCCCAACTATGATCGAGCAGCACGTTGTAAAAATCACCAAGGAATTGAGCCTTCAACCGCGCCAGGTGGCCGCCGTGGCGGTGCTCTTGGAGGAGGGCGGGACGGTCCCCTTCATCGCCCGCTACCGCAAAGAGCGCACCGGCGAGCTGGACGAAGTGCAGATCACGGCTATCCGGGATCGGCTCGAGCAGCTCGGCGAGCTCGACAAGCGACGGGAGTCGATCCTGTCCTCGCTGGAGGAGCGGAAACTTCTCACCGAGGAGCTGAAAGCGAAGATCGGAGGGGCGGAAACGCTCTCCACTCTGGAGGACATCTACCTTCCCTTCCGTCCGAAAAAGCGCACGAAAGCGACGGTGGCCAAAGAGCGAGGGCTCGAACCGCTCGCAGACATCCTCTGGCCTCAGAAGGCCGGGATCGATCCCGAGAAGGAGGCCGCCGCTTTTGTGGATGCCGAAAAGGAGGTGCCCGATGCGGCCGCCGCCCTGGCCGGCGCGCGGGACATCCTGGCCGAGAGGATCAGCGACGACGCCGAGGCCCGCGCCAAGCTGCGTTCGCTTTACCTGACCAAGGGGGTCATCAAGTCGAAAGTTGCATTTGGAAAAGAGGAAGAGGGCGCGAAGTTCAAAGATTACTTCGACTGGAGCGAGCCGGCGGCGGACGCTCCTTCGCATCGGATTCTGGCCATCCGGCGGGGAGAGGCTGAGGGGTTTCTGTTCTCCCGCCTGACCCCTCCCGAGGATGAGGCCATCGCCATTCTGGTCTCGCGGTTTGTGCTGGGAAATTCCCCCTCCGCCCAGCAGGTGCGGCTTGCGGTGGAGGATTCCTACAAACGCCTTCTCGGGTTCGCGATGGAAGCCGAGGCCCGGATGTTTTTCAAAAAGAAAGCCGACGAAGAAGCCATCCGGGTCTTCGCAGAGACTTTGCGCGAGCTGCTGCTGGCATCCCCGCTGGGCCGAAAGAACACGCTGGCGATCGATCCCGGCTTCCGCACGGGCTGCAAAGTGGCCGTGCTCGACCGGCAGGGCAAGCTCCTCTACCACGATGTGATCTACCCGGAAAAAAGCGCCCGCGAGCAGCTCGAAGCTGCCGAATTCCTCCTCTCCGTCACAAAAAAATACCAGATCGAGGCGATCGCCATCGGGAATGGAACTGCCTCCCGCGAAACCGAGGCCTTCGTCAAAAAATGCCGGATCCAGGTCCCGGTCGTCGTCGTCAATGAGTCCGGTGCCTCGATTTACTCGGCCTCGGATGTCGCTCGAGAGGAGTTCCCCGACCTCGACCTGACCGTCCGGGGAGCGGTTTCCATCGGACGCCGCCTGATGGATCCCCTCGCTGAGTTGGTGAAGATCGACCCCAAGTCGATCGGCGTCGGGCAATACCAGCATGACGTGGACCAGAACGCCCTGCGCCGCTCGCTCGACGACACAGTCACCTCGGCCGTGAATACTGTCGGCGTCGAGCTCAACACCGCTTCTAAGCACCTGCTCACCTACGTCTCCGGCCTCAACGCCCGCACGGCTGCCAGCATCGTCGAACAGCGCGACAAAACCGGCCCGTTCGGGTCCCGCCAGGATCTCCTGAAAGTCCCCGGCCTCGGCCCGAAAGCCTTTGAGCAGGCGGCGGGGTTCCTCCGCATCCGGGAAGGCGCCCATCCTCTCGATGCCAGCTCCGTGCACCCCGAAAGGTATCCGCTCGTGGACGCCATGGCGAAGGACATCGGCTGCACGGTCACCGACCTCCTGCGCGATGCCTCCCTGCGCTCGAAGATCGTCCTGAAAAACTACGTGACCGAAGAGGTCGGCCTGCCGACGCTGACCGACATCCTCAAGGAGCTCGCCAAGCCGGGCCGCGATCCGCGCCAGCAATTTGAAGTGTTCTCATTTGCCGAAGGGGTGGAAAAAATGGAGCAGCTCCAGCCCGGGATGAAGCTTCCCGGCATCGTCACCAACGTCACCGCCTTCGGGGCGTTCGTGGATGTCGGCGTCCACCAGGACGGCCTCGTTCACATCTCCCAGCTTTCCGATGAGTTCGTCAAAAACCCCTCGGATATCGTGAAGGTCGGCCAGCGGGTGCAGGTCACCGTTCAGGAGGTCGATCTGGCCCGCAAGCGGATTGCCCTCTCCATGAAGACCAAGGTCGATCTCGTCCGAAGCAAGCCCGGCGAGCGGCGGAACGAGGGGAACTCGCGCGACGTCCAGCGCCACGGCGAGCGCCGAGATGCCCCACCGCAAGTGGATTGGTTCACCGCCGCTTTGAACAAAAATAACTGAGCGTTATGTCACCGACGCCGACGAGCGGCGGCAGCCTGTGCGGAACCAGGCGAAGTTCCTCATCGGCCGGCAGGCCATTGCTCTGCTGCTGACGGCTCCCAAGCATGGAAAAACTTGCGCCTACTGCCATTTGACCCACTGAGATTCTTCTGTGCAGAACGTCGCGTTTGCGACGTAATGCCACCCATGCCCGATGACATCATCCCCGACCTGCAAGCCTGCGTCCTCTGTGAAGACGTGCGCCAGGAGGCCAATGGCCAGCAGACTCTGATCGGGATTATTGGAATGATCCCCGCACCGGTCATGCCCATCGGTTTTTTCAAGCTTTGCCTCTGGACGCGGTGGTGCGGGGGCACGGGCTCGTTCCTGCAAACCTCCCTCATCCTCAAGCCCGATGACGACCAACCAATCGCGCAAAGCGAGGTTCAATTCACGCTTCCTTCGCTGGAAGCCCACGCGACCAATGTGCATGTCTTCGGCGGCATCCAATTTCAGAATTACGGGCTATATACCGTGGAAGTGAAGGTCGATGGCGAGTTGCGTCTTCGTTTCCCTCTTCCTGTGGTTCCGGCCCAGCAGCCCGGAGGCTGACCCAAACGGAAACCGGGGCGATCCACTGCATGGGTCGACGGTATAGCCGTTCCCATGCGACCGGGCGAGAGGATTTCCATTCCGCATCTGCGGTGATAAATTCGGCCGTGGAGAGGTGCCTTTGGCGGTCATTTCAGAGTCAAAACGAGAGAGGAAATTTTGGAGAGCCCCCACCACTTTTGCGTTGTCGCGGGGAGGTGGATAAGTGAAGAGATACGGGCTAGACAAGCCATCCTTTGGGAATTATTGATCCAAGTCATGAGTTTCCCCGAACGTCCAAGTGATCTGACCCCCGAATCGGCATCCCCCACAGATATTGCCCCATTGGGGCGGCCGGCAGAAAAGCCGTCGCATGAGCGCACAGGAGCGGAGGATGCGGCGCTTGCGGATTGGGAAAAAATCGAGGCCGACCCGGATTTTGTTTCGCTGCTGAAGGCGAAGGCGGCGTTTGTGGCCCCGGCGACAGCCGTGTTTGTCGTGTATTATTTTGCGCTGCCGATCGGGGTTGGCTGGTTTCCCAAGCTCATGGAGACGCGGGTTTGGGGGGCGGTGAACCTGGCGTATGTGTTTGCGTTCTCGCAGTTCCTGATGGCCTGGTTGCTGGCGTTCCTGTATGTGGCCGCAGCGGCCGGGTGGGACAGGCGGGCGTCCGCCCTGCTGGCGAAATATCAATTCGGGAGGGCGAAATGAGCCCCTCCGCTGCCGACCACACCGCGCTCTGGATGTTTTTGGCGTTTGTCGGCGCGACCTTGGTGATCACGTATTTCAGTGCGCAGAAGTCCGCCGGGGCGAGCGCGTATTTTGCCGCCGGGCGGAGGATCACCGGATGGCAGAACGGGCTTGCGGTGGCCGGCGACTACATGAGCGCCGCCAGCTTTCTGGGGATTGCCGGGATGATCGCCTTCAACGGCTACGATGGGTTCATGTATTCGGTCGGGTTTCTGGTGGCGTATCTGACGGTGCTTTTTGTTGTGGCCGAACCGCTGCGGAACGCCGGGAAATACACCATGGCCGACGTGTTGGCGTATCGGCTGAAGCCCCGCCCGGTGCGTGCCGCGGCCGCCCTGAGCACATTGACGGTCTCCATTTTCTACATGATCGCCCAGATGGTCGGTGCCGGAACCCTCGTGCGGCAGCTGATCCCCGGCGTGAGCTACGAGGTGGCGGTCGTCGGCGTTGGTATCCTGATGGTCGTCTATGTCGTCTTCGGAGGAATGCTGGCGACGACATGGGTGCAGATCATCAAGGCGATCCTCCTCATGAGCGGCAGCGTGTTCCTGAGTGTTCTGGTGATGAATAAATTCGATTTCGATCTCGGGAAATTTTTCCAGTCCCTCACGGCGATCACATCGACGGCGGCGGACGGGGAGACGGTCACGAGGAATTTCCTCACGCCCGGACTCCTTTTCAAGAACCCGTGGGACCAGATCTCGCTCGGGATGGCGCTGGTCTTCGGGACCGCCGGCCTGCCGCACATCCTCATCCGGTTTTACACGGTTCCGGATGCGAAAACCGCGCGGTCCAGCGTGGTCTGGGCGATGATCATTATCGGGCTCTTCTACATTATGACCACCTTCTTCGGTTTCGGAGCGGCCAGCCTGCTCGGTCCGGATTACCTGAAGCTTCATGGGGGCACGAACATGGCCGCCCCGCAGCTGGCGCGGGAGTTGGGCGGAGAGGTCTTCTTCGCGTTCATCAGCGCGGTCGCCTTCGCCACCATCCTGGCCGTGGTCGCCGGGCTGACGATCAGCGCGAGCACCAGCTTCGCGCACGATTTCTTTACCAACGTGATCCACCACGGCAAGGAACAGCGTCCGGGCGAGGAGGTCCGCGTCGCCCGGATCACGGCCTTCGTCGTCGGGGCGGCCGCAATCGGAATTGCAATCCTGCTCGGGCCGGCCGTCAACGTCGCCTTTCTGGTCGGGCTGGCATTCGCTGTGGCCGCGAGCGCGAACCTTCCGGTGATCGTGTTTTCGATCTTCTGGAAACGGTTCACCACGACGGGGGCCGTAGCCGGCTTGCTCGTCGGCCTCGTCTCCAGCATCGGGCTCATTCTGATCAGCCCGGACTTCATGAAAGACGCGTGGTTCCCTCTCAAGAATCCTGCCATCGTCAGTATGCCGCTGGGATTCCTGGGAGCATTTCTCGGCAGCCTGCTCACCCGCGAACCCTCGGCAGAGAACCTCTTCGCCGAGCTCAAAGTACGCGCCAATACCGGCCTCGGCGCGGAAAAAGCCTCCACGCACTGAGCGGGCCGCCGCCGCCTGAATTCCCTCCGCAAGGGGGTGACGGCTACGCTTGGTCGCTGGTGCGCGGCCAGTTGATCCTTTTCCTTTGGAGCGGGCAGCTTTTAGGAAACCAGGCACCCTGTGAAACCGAAAAACAGGGAGGTCGTTGAGAGGTGATTGCGCCCCATTTTGAATCGCTCAGCCCTCAACTTCGTCCCGGGGAACCGGCAGAGGGCGAACGGGCGAGGTATTGAGTGGGCGCGAGCGCTCGTGGATGCCCGGGGCGATTTCGGGCTGCCTGGCATAGGCCATTGCGAACATTTCCAGGCGGGCGTCAATGTTATCGACGTAGTGGAGAACGATGGCCTCCGGCGTCTTCGGCGTGACCGGGGAGCCGAACTCAAGTTCGCCGTGATGGGCGGCGACGAGGTGGAGCAGGTGCAGTCGCACATCCTCCGAGGCTGGCTGGATGGCTTTCCACTCGTCGAGCGGGAGGCGGCGCCAGAGCGAATTGATGAGCTCGATGCCGATACTGATATGACCCAGGAGCTCGCCGCGAATCTCACGGGGCATGTCGAACCCCTGCTCCGGCGGACACATTTCCCAGAGTTTGCCTGCGTCGTGAAAGAGGACGCCAGCGAGTAGGAGGCTGCGGTTCAGGTGCGGATAGGCCGCGCAGAGGGCATCGGCTGTGCGCATCATCTGCGCGGTGTGCCTGAGCAGGCCGCCCCGGTGCGCATGGTGGTTGACCCGCGCCGCCGCCGCCCGACGGAACCGTTCGCCGAATTCTTCAAGGAACCGCTCACATAGTGCGCCCAGCCGCGGATCGGAGACCTCCCCGCAGAGCCGTCGAAGATCCGCCCAGTCGCGATCCGCCGCCGCAACTTGTTCTGCGGTGCCTTCAAAGAGAGCCGTCGCCTCGTCCGGGGTGAGCCGGCGCACCCTCCAGCGTTTTCCGTCCAATCCGAAGGCCCCGTTGATGAGGAATTCGCCCTCGACCTCGACGCAGGCACCCCGCTCGAGTTCCTCGCAGGCATCGAAAGCCGCGGTATCCGTCCAGGCTCGCAGGACCATCATATCCGAGGCATCACGCAGCTTCAGTTCCCAGAAGGGCTTGCCATTTGCAGAATCTTTTCGGGTGAGTTCATCAATCTGCCCGCGCACCTTGGTATTCAGAGCCCCCGCGCGGGATTCCTCCCGCAGCCCAGCAATCGTGTGTCCGGAAAAATCAGCCATGGGCACACGATGGCGTCCGCCGGCATTTGTGTCGAGCCGAACGGAGCTTACGAGCGGCGTCGGCCCAGCTTTCGGGCGATGATGTGGAAGGCCTCCGAGGTTTCTTCGACGCGAAGGAGAAATGCGGCACCGAGGTAAGCCAGCGATCCGGCTGCAATCGTCACGAGGAGGGCGACTGCGCGCTGCCAGAAGTGGCCCTCCGAGAAAACGACCGGTGAGAAGGAGATTCCCGCCCAGCAGATGAGACCCAGCGGGATGGCCGCCAGCGCGCAACGGAGCAGGGCGAGGAGGAAGCGCGCGCTGTCGAGGCTTCCGGCAGGGCGAAGCATGAGGAAATAAAGCGCAGTGAAATTGAGGGTGGCGCAGATCGTGGTCGAGAGCGCGAGCCCGCGGTGCCCGAGGCCCATGCGGAAAATGAACAGGTAGTTGAGGACGAGGTTCAGGGCGATGGAGGCAAAGCTGACGAGCATCGGCGTCCATTTATGATTGATGGCATAAAACGCGGGCGAAAGGACCTTGATGCAGGAGTAGGCGACGAGGCCCAGGGCGTAGAACTGGAGGGCGAATCCGGTCTGGAGGGTGTCGTTCGCGATGAACTCGCCGTGCTGGTAGATGAGGCCGATGATGGGATTGGCCAGAAACCAGAGCCCGACCGCTGACGGAAGCGTGAGAAAAACCGCCAGACGCATCGCGCGGCCAAGCGTCGGCCCGAAGGCGCTGGTGTCGGCATCCGCCGCGATACGCGAGACGACGGGAAGCGTGATGGTGGCCACCGCGACGCCGAAGACGCCGATCGGAAGCTGCATGAGGCGGAACGCGCTGTTGAGCCAGGTCACGGCCTCCTTTCCCACGAAGGACGCAAAGCTGGAATTGATAAGCACGTTGATTTGGACCGCACTGGCCGCGATGACAGAGGGAACCATCAGAACCAGAATCCGCCGGATGCCTGGGTCGCCCCAGCGAAAATCCGGGCGAAACCGGAAGCCGACCTTCCGCAGGCTGGGCAGCTGGATGGCGAATTGGAGGAAGCCGCCGAGAAGGGTTCCCAGCGCGAGGCCGATGAGCGCTTTCTGCCCGAACTCGCGGTCGATCAGCCACCCAAAGAACGCCCCTCCCGCAATCGAGCCGACATTGAAAAAACTCGAAGCCAGCGCGGGAGCCGTGAAGACATTGCGGGAGTTCAGCATCCCCATCACCAGCGCGGCCAGCGAGACCATGAGGATGAAGGGATACATGATCTTGGTGAGGAGGACCGTGAAGGCGGCATCTTGTGGGGCGAACCCCGGCGCCAGCACGCTGATGAGCTCCTCAGCAAAGACGACGCCAAGCACGCTGACGAGGCTCATGAAAATGGCGGCGAGCGTCATCATCTTCGAGGCCAGCACCCAGGCAGATTCCTCGCCCTCCTTCTGGATGCGTTGGGAAAAAACGGTGACGAATGCGGTCGAGAGGGCCCCCTCGGCAAAGAGGTCGCGGAGGAGGTTGGGCGCTCGGAACGCGATGAGGAAGAGCCCCATCGAGGCGGTGCCGAAGAGCGAGTTGAAGAGGACCTCGCGAACGAGCCCCAGCACGCGGCTGAGCATCACCGCCAGCGCGATGACCCCGCTCGCCTTGGTGTTCAGCTTTTTGGAGTCACTCATCGGGCCGCCGCCTTGCGAAGGCGCTCCATGATGGCCGCTCCGAGGCCGTGTTCCGGCAAAGGCTCGGCAAGAATCCCCTTGAGCCCGGCTGAATCCAGGCGCCGCATGGCCCCATAGAGATTTGCCGCCGCCTCGCGCAGATCCTGACTCCGGGAAAGAAATTCTATGTGCTCAAACCCGGCTCCGTCGCTTCCCCAAGCGAGCAGGCCCAGACCCGGAGAGGGGTCGGCCGGGCCGATCACGAGCGGAGTTCGCGGTGCGTAATGGCTTGCCAGCCCACCTGGCGCACTGATCCCCGCCACGCCCCCCAGCACGTCGCCGAACTCCGCCAACTCCTCCGCCGTGACCGGCCCGTGGCGCAGGATGTGCAGCTCATTTCCCCGCACCAGAACAATCGTCGATTCCACGCCGTGGCGACACGGGCCCCCGTCGAGGATGAGGGGGATCCGGCCGTCGAGCTCGTCAAAGACGTGCTGCGCGCACGTCGGGCTGATCCGGCCAAACCGGTTGGCGCTCGGCGCGGCGACAGGCTTGCCGTAGGTTTGCAGAACTTCTTGAAAAACCGGGTGGGCGCTGATCCGTAGGGCGACCGTTTCCTGCCCCGCCGTCACGATGTCCGGGACGATGGACCGTCTCGGGAGCACCAGCGTGAGCGGGCCCGGCCAGAACCGGGATGCCAGCTGATGGGCCGCCGCAGAAGCCTCCGCCAGGCGCTCGAGCCAGTCGATGCCCGGCAGGTGGACGATGAGCGGGTCGGACAGCGGACGCTCCTTGGCCTCGAAAATTTTTGCGCAGGCGGCGGCATCCAGCGCGG
>JBGSJQ010000125.1:0-54096 GCA_041741775.1 Terrimicrobiaceae bacterium
CCGCCGCCCGCCGCATCCCCCCGCATCGCCGTGGAGGAGCGCGACGTGCAGCAGACCCAGGTGGCTCTGGCCCTGCCGGCCTTCAGCCACAAGGACGACCGCCGGTATGCGTTCCACCTCATGCACGTTATTCTCGGTGGAAACGCCAGCTCGCGCCTCTTCCAGGAGCTGCGGGAAAAGCGGGGCCTCTGCTACTCGGTGAGCACGCATCCGCTGACCCTCGACGACGGCGGGGTTTTCAATATCTCGGTCGGGCTCGACCGCAAGAATCTCGAAAAATCGCTGCGGCTGATTCTGGCCCAGTTCGCAAAGATGTGCCGCGAGCCCGTCGGAGCAGCCGAACTCAAGCGCGCCAAGGAATACTCCGTCGGATCAAGCCGCATGTCGCTGGAGCGAACCTCCAGCCAGAACATGCGCCTTGGCAGCTCGGTGTTGGTTTACGGAAAAATCATCGATCCTGAGACGGTGCACGAGAAGATCCGCGCTGTGACCATCGACGAAATCCGCGCCGCCGCATGCGAGGTTTTGAATCCCGACCGGCTCGCCCTGGCGTTGGTCGGACCGAATCCGGATGAGGCCATGCTCGGGAGGGTGCTCGCAGGATGAAGGGCGTTCTTTTTGATTGGGACGGGGTGGTGATCGATTCCTCCGCGCAACACGAGCGCTCGTGGGAGCTGCTCTCGGAGGAGATCGGACAACCGCTTCCGGAGGGCCACTTCAAGGCGGGATTCGGAAAAAAGAATCAGGAAATCATCCCCAATATGCTGCGCTGGGCGAGCGATCCGGGTGAGATTGCGCGCCTCGGCGACCGCAAGGAAGAACTCTACAGGGAGCTCGTCCGCGAACAGGGCGTGAAAGTTTTGCCCGGGGCCCGTGAGCTGCTCGTCGCCCTCCGCGAAGCGGGCATCCCGCGGTCTATCGCCTCCTCGACTCCACGCTCCAACCTTGATGCCATCTTCACCGCGACCGGGCTCGACGGGCTGTTTGATGCGGTCGTGTGTGGCGATGATGTAAAAAATGGCAAGCCGGCCCCGGATGTCTTCCTCCTCGCCGCGAAGCGCCTCGGACTGGCTCCGCAAGACTGCCTCGTGATCGAAGATGCGCACGTAGGAATCGCCGCCGCCAAAGCCGCCGGCATGAAGGTGCTCGCGGTCGCGACCACGCATCCCCTGGAGGAGCTGGCCACAGCAGACGCCGCCGTTGCAAGCCTCGCGGAGGTCACTCCCGGCAGGCTCCAGGAAATCGCCGGCTGAGGCCAGGCACCTTCACCTCCCGTTCTTTGGTGAATCGCTGCTACTTCAGGACGATCATCTCAGCATCGATGGCGATGATCGTCTGCACCCAGCGCCGGACGTAGCCCGGCTGGAAGACGGGCATATAAGTGGGATAGCTCACATAGGTCGTGCTGCTCTTCCCCTTCTTTTTTCCGCCTCCGCCGTTCACGGCAACAACCGGCCCCGGGACCGGAATCCAGTCGGTCCTCGGGGGCACCTGAGAAAAATTCACCTGCTCCTTGGAGTCCGCCTTGTTGAGGATGACGGCATCGGCCCCGTTGGTGCGGGCGTTGTAGAGCATGCTTTCGCGCATGAATTTCCAGCCAAGGTCGGAGCGGAAAGCCAGCCGACCGATCTCACGATATGGTTTGTCCGGGGCCTTTCCCAGGATCGGGATCGGCGCGTCCTTCGGCTTCGGGGGGAAAACATCCGTCGTGACGGGAAAATAGAATTGGGAGGTGGAGGAGACGGACACGCATCCCGAGAGGGCGGAAACAATCGCCAGGAGGAGGGACATTGAATAAACCCGCTTCATGTCCGTTATTGTAAACGAAGACCTATGAAACTCAAACTCCTGATCCTCTCTGTCACTCTGGCCTGCTCCGTCGCAGCCCAGGCCGGCCCTTCTCTCTTTGTTTCCTTCGGACCCGGAGGAGGCTGCAACCAGCGTCCGGTTTACCCCTGCCCTCCGCGTCCGATTTACCACCCCTCTTTTTACCAAGCCCCTGTGGTTTACTACAACCAGTCACCGGTGTCTCCTGAGCGCGCGCGCTTCAGCAACGTCTCCGGGTTTGTTACCGGACGCCAGGGCGTGATCCAGGTCCCCCCACCGGTGTGTCCCGTCCAGCCCGTCACGACCTACCGCGGGAATGCTTTCCGCTGGAGGTGATTTTCCGTAAGCGCCGTGCTCCAACCCTCTAAAGAAAAGGATCGCCCCGGGCCTGGCTCGGACAAGCCGAAAAAATTGGCTCGCCAAGCTGGAAAACCTGTGCTACGTTTAAATTCTTATGCTTATGCAACGGAAAAGTGCGTTCTCCCGTCGCCTCCCCGACTTGGTTACCGAGGAATTAGTCGCAGTGCTGTCAAAGAAGAGCTCGTTTGAGTTCAAGCAGCTTTTCGACGTGGTCCATGAACGCCTTCGCGCCCGCAATGCGGCCAGCGGCGGCGAGGAAATGCTCCGCCTCCGGGCTTACGAAAAACTCCAAAACCTTGTCTCCCGCGGCATGGTCAAAAAAACCGGAAAAAAATATAAGGGCCTCGCCTCTCTCTCCAAGGCCCTCACGCCTCCCGAGCCTATCCCGGTCGCAAAGTAGTTTCCCGCCATCCCGGCTTCCACGAATCGTTTGACTGTAGGGCCATGCGCTCAGCAGCCCATGTTCCTTAGCCCCGGAATGTGGGAAAAGTGATCCAGATTTCGCGTCACAAGTGGCCAGCCACGCATAGGACTCACGGTGCCGATGGTGGAGGACATGGACCGCGCCCGGCTCCCTGTTCCTCTCCCGCTGAAAATCAATCAGGAAAGTCGTGTCGATGATTACAGATTCCTTCTGCCGCAAGATTATCTTGGCCGAAAGCGGTCCGGCTGATACATTCGCTCTCCTGTGAGTCAGGAAACCCCCGCGATAGAAGTCGTTAGTGAGAGCGAGATCCACACGCTCGACCATGTGGACCAGTATCTCATGGTCGGCAAAGAGTCCGATGCGTCGGACATCCACCTGAGCGTCAGCTCGAAGCCCATTTGGCGCCGCTTCGGCATCCTTGAGCCGATCTGGAGAAAAGCCCCGGTCCTGACGGCGGAGGATACCGAACGCCTGGCCATGGGGTTCCTGGACGACAAGCAGAAGCATCAGCTGGCCGAGCGAGGGGATGTCGATTTCGCCTATGCCAACGAAATGGGCCGATTCCGGACCAGCGTCGTCCGCCAGCGCACGGGCTACGACCTTGTTTTCCGCATCATCAACAACGTCGTCCGCTCGATGGACGAGCTGGGCCTGCCGGCGCAGCTCAAGTTGCTCACCCAATATCAAAACGGTCTGGTCCTCGTCACCGGGTCGGTTGGCAGCGGAAAAAGCACGACGCTGGCCGCCCTCGTGGATGAGATCAATCGCGACCGCAGCGACCATATCATTACCCTGGAGGATCCCATCGAATACGTGATCCCTTCGAAGGGGTGCCACGTGACCCAGCGTGAGGTCCACACCCACACGAAGTCATTTGGCAATGCCCTTCGTGGAGCCCTTCGCGAAGATCCGGATGTCATCATGGTGGGGGAGATGCGCGACCTGGAGACGATCCAGCTCGCGATCACGGCTTCCGAGACCGGCCACCTCGTGCTGGGAACCCTCCATACCAGCAACGCGGCCCGCACGCTCGACCGCGTGCTGGATGTCTTTCCCACCGACCAGCGGGACCAGATCCGCATCATGGTCAGCGAATCCCTCCGCGGGGTGATCTCCCAGCAGCTCGTTCCCCGGGCGGATGGCACCGGACGCGCCCTGGCCATCGAGATTTTGATGAACACCCCGGCCGTGGGTAACGTCATCCGCGAGTCAAAAACCTTCATGCTTCCCGGCATCATCCAGACCGGGCGCAAGCTCGGGATGCAACTCATGGACGACTCCCTGCAGGCCCTTTTTGAGGCCGGGACGATCTCCGCTGAGGAGGCGGTTTACCGGGCCGAACACAAATCCCATATGATGCAGATCACCGGACACCTCTGATATGGCTTACATCGACCAGTTTTTCCAGGTTCTCATCGAGTCGGGAGCCTCCGACCTTCACCTCGCCCAGAGCCAGCCGCCGAAGGTCCGCCGCCATGGCGAGATTTCCCCCATCCGCGAGGAGCCCCTCACGGACGAGGAGATGGCGTTCATGCTCCACGAAATCGCCGGCGACCGGCGCTGGCAGAAATTCGAGGAGATCGGCGACCTCGACTTCGCCTACGAGATGAACGAAGACACCCGCTTCCGCTGCAACTACCTCAAGCAGACGAACGGCTACGGCGCGGTTTTCCGGATCATTCCCACAAAAATCAAAACGCTCGAGGAGCTCGGCGTTCCCACGGTCATCAAAACCTTCGGTCACATGCGTGGCGGAATCGTCCTGGTTACCGGCCCTACCGGCTCGGGAAAAAGCACGACCCTCGCCGCCCTCATCGACTACATCAATTCGAATTTCTCCCGCCACATCGTCACGATCGAGGAGCCGATCGAGTTCGTTCACCGGAACAAGATGAGCATCATTACCCAGCGGGAGGTGCCGGAGCACGCTCCCTCGTTTCCCGTGGGACTCAAGGCTGCCCTGCGGGAAGATGCCGACATCGTTCTCGTGGGCGAAATGCGCGACCTCGAGACGATTTCCCTCGCCCTCACAGCGGCGGAGACAGGCCTCCTCGTCTTCGGCACCCTCCACACGAACAACTCGCGCAAAACCGTGGATCGTATGATCGACGTCTTCCCGAGCGACCAGCAGGCCCAGGTGCGCACGATGCTGTCCGCCTCCCTGCGGGGCGTTGTGGCCCAGCTCCTCATGAAGCGCCACGACATCAACGGCCGCGTCGCTGTCAACGAGATCCTTGTCGTCAATAACGCCGTTTCGGCCATCATCCGCGAGGGAGCCACGCAGAAGCTTCAGGACGTGATTGTCGGAGGCAAGGGGGAAGGGATGCAGTTCATGGACGACGCGATCTGGGAGCAGCTCGTCGCTGGTCACGTTTCTGCCCACGAAGCCTACATGAAGGCGATCGACAAACAGCGGTTCAAACCCTTCCTGCCCCCTGAGGAGGAAGGCCTCGTCAATGCCGCCGGCGTCCCGGACGACGTGGATCACCACGACCTCGGAAAAAAGCCGGCGCTGAAGCCGAAGACCGCCGTGGACGACATCAAAAAGGCGCTGAAGCCCCACTGAGCCTAGCGGGCCGGCGAGATTTTCAGGCGCCACCCGGGAGAAAACGCCGGCGGCTTGAGGAATGGTTCGCGGCAGGCAAAGAGCGATTGCAAGTTGGCGATTTCGACCAGAAAAGGAAAGCCCTTTGATGCATTTGACAAGACGTGTCTCATGTGTCACGGTTTGATCCATGACAACTATTGATATTCCTGTGCGGGAGCTTCATGCCCGCACCGGACACTACATCCGCAAAGTCAACGAAAACATGCGAATCATCGTGACCGACCGGGGCAGGCCTGTGGCGGAGATTCAGCCCTTGGACAGGCCTGGCGGGCGCGATCCCGCCCGCAACTGGAGCAAGCGGGCACTGGTTCCCGAGTATAAGAAAGTCATGAAGAAATCCATTGGGGGAACCGACAGTGCGCAGATGATCTCCGAGGAGCGCAACCGGTGAGCCGTTCCTTGATGTATTTTGACACGGCCTATATCGCCAAACTGTATTTAAAGGAGACCGACTCCGGTGGTGTGAGGGCCTTGGCCGAGGACGCCGGGGAGATTGTTTGTTCCTCCCACGGCCGCGTGGAGTTGGCATACATCTTCCATCGCAAGCTCCGCGAGCGCGCTATTGATCTCGATGATTTCAACGCCCGCTGGAAACAAGTCGAAGCGGATTCCGCCACCGGCATCCTGCGCTGGGTGCCCTGGGACGACTCGTTGTTTGATCTCGCGGCGCGGTCCGCGTTGGAGCTGCCGGCGGAGTTGTTCCTCCGGGCGGCGGATGCCCTTCATCTTGTTTGCGCCCGCGACCACGGGTTCCGCTCGATCTATTCAAACGACAGGCACCTCCTGGCGGCCGCCAAACACTTCCGTCTTCGGGGAATTAATGTCATCACTCCGGCCCCATGAACCTGCCGGGTTTCGCCTGCCCCAATCCCTCCGCCCGCATGAGTGGGCCTTGAGACTCCAGCTCCCGCCATGCCCCCCCATTGCTTGCTTTTCCGCACCTTGAAACCAATACTCCCAAACGATTCTGCCGACCACTTTTCAGCAGGCCGGCCGGATTTCGCAAAGGATGCAAAAAAACAAAAGCCCAAACTCCAGCAGCCATTCCGAGGCCATTTGCAGAGGTAGAGGGAGGCGTGGCAAGCCGGCATCTTCGACAAACTCGCCTCCGGCCTCGGCCCTACCAGCCGTTTTGAGAACCCTCCACGGGGAAATTCTGCTCGTCGATATCAGCAACTCGTTCGTCAAGCTGGCGATTGCCAAAAATGGCCGGATCGGACGGGTCCACCGCCTGACGACAAAGTCACTCAAAGCCGCGCAGATCCGCGGGATTATTGGGGGACGCGACCTCCTCGGAACCGTCGCCGCCTCGGTTGTCCCAAAGAAATGCCGCGAAGTCGATGTGGCCTGCGGCCCGGGCGTCTGCTGGATCGGGCCCTCGGTGAGGCTGGGCGTCGGGATCGACTACCCGAACCCGGCCGGGATCGGTCCGGACCGGCTGGCGAATGCCGCCGGTTGCGCGGCGCACTATGGGGTTCCCGCCATCGTGGTCGATTTCGGCACCGCGGTGACGTTTGATGTGATCTCCCCGACGGGAAACTACATCGGTGGTGTCATCGCTCCCGGCCTCAATGCAATGACCGAATACCTCCACGACCGCACGGCCCTCCTCCCGCTCATCCGCCTCCGCGAGCCGGGTTCGGCGGTCGGACACTCCACCGAAGGAGCCATGCTCTCGGGTGCCGTTCATGGATACCGCGGACTCGTCGCTGAAATCCTCCGCCAGATCCGCCGTGAAGCCTTCCCCAGGCACCGGCCAAAAATCGTCGTAACAGGCGGCGACTCAGCTCTCATCGCCGACGGGCTTCCCCTCTTCGATGCCGTCGATCCCCTCCTGACTCTCAAGGGGCTTCTCGTCGCTGCGTCTTTGAATTTTTGAGCCAGGCAGGCTTCCCGCCACGGCGGAATCTTTTTTTCCTCGGATATGGAAATTCCAGCGACGTGCCTGTAACGTGCTGCTCATGAACCGGAGGGCAAAAACGATGGACCATGGCTCGTTGAGCACAGGGATGGGGAAGTGGATCATCCCTGCCCTCCTTCTCTCCCTGCTTCTCCATGTGGGCATCTGGATGTGGTCAAACCGGATTTTGCTCAACCCGCTCCACGGCGTGGATTACGATCCGACCCCGCCACGACGCTTCCAACTTGAAAGCGTGGACCTCGATCCCAGGCTCCTGAATCCCGCCCCGGCCGAGGAACAACAACCCGCCGCCGCTCCCGTGGCCATCCAACTCCCGGAAGAAAGCGTCGCGCTGGAAAAATCCGCCGGCACGAACCCATCGCTCCCCCCCATGCCCAAGCTCGACAAGTCCATTCTCTCCGAGACGCCGGAGATCCTCGTGCCCTCGATGCAAAACACCCTCAAAACACTGGTGGCCAAGGAGGCGGCATTTCCGAAGAGCGAGTTGCTCACCGAGGAACTCCTGTCGGATAAACCCATCATCGCCGGCACGTCCGCGCTCGCCCTGCCCAAACCCGGTGCCAACAGCGCAGCGAAGGAATCCGGAGGCGATCCCGCACAGCGAGGCTTCAGTAACCTCGACGACCTTCTCGCCCAAACCGGCCCTCTGAGCCCCGAGACCGCCCCGATCCTCATGCCCACCGACCTCCTCTTCGACTACGATGCGCCTGACCTCCGCCCCGAGGCTGTTGCCAGCCTCCAGAAGCTCGGTGTCCTCATCCAGCGCAACCCCGGAGCCCGCTTCGTCATCGAAGGCCACACGGATTCCTTCGGCTCCGACGAATACAACCTCGAGCTCAGCCGCCGCCGCGCCCAGTCCGTCAAGGCCTGGCTCACCGGCTCCATGGGCCTCCCCGAAGACGCCATCCAGACGGTCGGCTTCGGAAAATCCCGCCTCATCGCCCCCGCCACCGGCAGCATCGATGAGCAGCAAATCAACCGCCGCGTCGAAATTGTCATCCGCTCCGCCAATCCATGATCTCTCCCGGCGAACGCAAACTCGAAAAAACGGCGGAGGCCCTCTCGGAGCGCACCCGGCGCAAGCCGGATGACCGGATCTCGATTTTTCGGGGGTTCCGGAAAGTCGAGGAACAGCGCCTGAAGATGTGGCACAATGCCGGTGGCGGCGGCCGCGAGATCGCGCGCCAGCGCTCGGAACTTGTGGACATCCTCTTCCGTGAACTCTTCCAGGGCGTCGTCCAGTCCATCGCTCCGAAGGGCCTCGGCGGCCGCCTCTGTGTCGCGGCTTTCGGCGGATACGGACGCCGCGAGCTCACTCCATTTTCCGATGTGGACATCCTCTTCCTCCAGGATAGCGGCAAAAAGCAGGACAAGGAGATCGAGGAGATCATCCGGCAGACGCTTGTCCTTCTCTGGGACATCGGGTTCAAGGTCGGCCACGCCACCCGCTCGATCACCCAAGCTGTAAAAAAGGCCAACGAGGACATGATTACGAAGACCTCGATGCTCGAGTCCCGGTTCCTCGCCGGCGAGCGCGAAATCTTCAACAATTTCAAGGAACGCTTCCAGGACGAATGCGTCCGGGGCCACGAGCAGGAATACATCTCCTGGCGCCTGGCCAACCAGGCCGAGCTCCGCCTCAAGCACGGCTCCAGCGTCTTCCTCCAGGAGCCCAACGTCAAAAACGGGATCGGCGGCCTCCGCGACTACCAGAGCCTTCTCTGGATCTCCCACTTCAAGCTCGGTGTCATGACGACGGCCAAGCTCGTTGACGCCAAAGTGCTCCGCGACACCGAGCGTCGCCTGCTGGAAAAAGCCTACGACTTCCTTCTGCGGACCCGCACGCAGATGCACTACCTCAACGACCGCGCGGTCGATAACCTCACCCTCCAGCTCCAGGGCCGCGTCGCCGTCGCCTTCGACTACCAGCAAAAAAACATCCTGCGCAAGGTCGAGACCTTCATGCGCGACTACTACAGCCAGACGCGGAATATCCACCTCCTCACCGAGGCCGCCCTGGAAAAAATGCAGGCCGTCCCGATCAAGAAGCCAACCGGCCTTTTGGCCATGCTTGGGGCCCGCCCGAAGGCCGAGAAATTCGATGGGTTCATCGCCCGTCAGGGCCGCCTTGAGCCGGAGTCCCGCGACATCTTCCATGCGGACCCCTACCGGATGATCCGGGCCTTCCACCACGCGCAGGTCCGCCAGCTCGAGTTCCATCCGGAGCTCAGCGACCTCATCCGCCGCCGCCTGCCGATGGTGAACCGGACGTTTCAATACGCTCGCGCGGCCCGCGAGACATTTTTTGCGATCCTCTCCCGCAAGGGCGAGGTGGGCCCGGTGCTTCGACACATGCACAACCTCGGCTTCCTCGGACGCTACATGCCGGAGTTCGGCGCACTTGACTGCCTGGTTCAACACGAGTTCTACCACCGCTACACGGCGGATGAGCACACCCTGGTCTGCATCGAAAAGCTGGACGCCACTCTTTTTTCGGAATCCGAGCGGCTCAAAGGCTATCGCCAGCTCTTTCAGAAAATCGAGGATCCGGCGATCCTCTACCTCGCCCTTCTCCTCCACGACACCGGCAAGGCCGCGAACGAGCGCAACCATGAAAGCGCCAGCGCCGTCCTCGCCCACAAAGTCACCCGCCGCCTCCAGCTCACCCCCGAGCGCCGCCGCATGCTCATCACCCTCGTCGATTCCCACTACATCCTCTCCAAGATGGCGCAGTCCCGCAATCTCGAGGATCCCACCACCATCGAGGAGCTCGCCCGCATCGTCGGGAATCAGGCCAACCTCGACGGCCTCATGCTCATCACGCTGGCCGACGGCATGGGCACCAGTGACCAGAATTGGTCGGACTGGAAAGAGGGCCTTGTCTGGACCCTCTACCGCCGCACCAAGCAGTTCCTCGAAGGAGGCCCCATGGCCGCCGAAGAACTTCGGCGCAACCGCAAGGAACAACACCAGACCGTCCTCCGCAAGCTCGGGAAGGAGTTCGCCGCCGAAAGCGAAGCCCACTTCCACCAGATGCCGGAGCGCTACCTCCAGACAGTTCCTCCGGAGGACATCACCGGCCACATCCGCCTGTTCCGCCGGTTTTTCGAGAACCAGTGGAAGGACAGCCAGCTGGCCATCACGCCGGTGTTTCAATGGACTCCCCGACCGGAAAAAGGACACAGCGAGGTCTGGGTCTGCGGATGGGACCGCCCCCGCCTGCTCGAGCGCATCGCCGGGGCCTTCCTCTCGGCCCAGATCAACATCCTCAGTGCCGACATCTTCACGCGCAGCGACAGCCTCGCGCTGGATATCTTCCGTGTCGCAAGCACCCGCCATGAGCCGGTGACCAGCGCCCGGGACATTGCCCGCGTCGAGTCCCGGCTTGCCGAATCCCTCACCTTGGAGGACTACGACTTCACTCCGCTTATCAAGAAGGATTCCCTCCTGCGAAGCTACCGCATCTCCCAGGACTTCGAGCTGCCCACCCACATCACGGTCGACAACACGTCGCACCCGATCTTCACGCTTGTCGATATCCTTACTCCCGACCGGCTCGGCCTGCTCTACTCACTTATGCGCGCCATGGGCTCAGCGGGCCATATCATCGAGCTGTCACGGATCACCACCGAAATGGATGTCGCCATGGACTCGTTCTACATCCGCAGCAAGGATGGGCAGAAAATCACCGAGCCAGCGGCGCTGAAACGCCTCCAGCGCCTGCTCCATCGCGCCGCCGTGAAGCCGCAGTAACGGCAGCCCTCCGGGTCAGGCGACCACCCCATTGCCCTCAGCCCACGCCCGAAGACCCGCCAGCGCCCTTGCCCGGTGGCTGAGCCCGTTTTTGACCTCCGCCCCGAGCTCGGCAAACGTCTCCTCATACCCGCCGGGAACAAATAGCGGATCATAGCCGAAGCCGGCCGCTCCGCGCGGACTTGAGATGATCCTCCCCTCGACCGCTCCGCTGAAAACCGCCTGCTTTTGCCCGGTCCGCGCCAGCACGATCACGCACCGGAACCGCGCCGTTCTCGAGGAGGCCGTCTCCAGATTTTTTAGAAGAAGGGCGTTATTGGCGGCATCGCTGGCGGGTTCTCCGGCGTAACGCGCCGAGCGAACCCCGGGATCGCCGCCAAGGGCGTCCACTTCGAGCCCGGAGTCGTCGGCGATAACCCACCCACTGAATCGCACCGAGGCGGCCATCGCCTTGAGCGTGGCATTCTCTTCAAATGTCTCCCCGCTCTCCTCCACGTCCGGCATTTCGGGAATCGCGGAGAGGTCACTGACAGCGAAGGCGCTTCCGAGGATCGCGCGGATCTCGGCGACCTTGTGGGCGTTGCGGGTCGAGACAAGCAATGGGATTGCAGGAGCGTGCGGGTCTGGCATAGTTGCCGGTTCTTACAATGTTCACGCAGCGCAAGCAATTTCCGTTCTCCGATTTCGAACCCCGCTGGCAGCGCCAATGGGTCGAGTCCCAGGCCTTCCACGCACCGAACCCGGGCGACCCCGGCTTTGACGCCTCCCGCCCGAAATACTTCATCCTCGACATGTTTCCGTATCCCAGCGGCGACGGGCTGCACGTCGGCCATGTCGAGGGCTACACGGCGACCGACATCCTTGCCCGTTTCCACCGGATGCGCGGGTTCAACGTCCTGCACCCGATGGGTTGGGACGCCTTCGGCCTGCCCGCCGAACAATACGCCATCAAAACCGGCCAGCATCCGAGGGTCACCACGACGCGGAATGTGGACCGCTTCCGTTCCCAACTCCAGGCGCTCGGGTTCAGCTACGACTGGCAGCGCGAGGTCAGCACCACCGATCCCGGCTACTTCCGCTGGACGCAGTGGATTTTCCTCCAGCTATACAACGCCTGGTTCAATCCCGACACGAACAAAGCCGAGCCGATCAGCACGTATGCCGGAAGTGATCCGGACAGCGTCCGCCTCGCCTACGTCGCCGAGATGCCGGTGAACTGGTGCCCCGAGCTCGGCACGGTGCTGGCCAACGAAGAGGTCGTCGATGGCAAAAGCGAGGTCGGCGGATTCCCCGTCGAACGCCGTCCCTTGCGCCAGTGGATGCTCCGCATCACCGCGTTTGCCGAGCGCCTCATCGATGGACTCGACGGACTCGATTGGCCGGACTCCATCAAGCTCCTCCAAAAAAATTGGATCGGACGCAGCGAGGGAGCGCTGGTGGAATTCGGAATCCGGAACGCGGAAAGCGGAGAGGGAAATCCGCCCACCGTAACGGTCTTCACCACGCGGCCGGACACGTTGTTCGGAGCGACGTATATGGTCCTCTCGCCCGAGCATCCGCTTGTGGCGCAGATCACGAGCGCGGATCAACGCGACGAGGTGGCGGCCTACCAGAAGAAAGTGTCTTCGAAATCCGACCTCGAGCGCACCGACCTCGCCAAAGAAAAATCCGGCGTCTTCACCGGAGCCTTTGCCACGAATCCCGTGAATGGCGAGCCGATCCCGGTGTGGATCGCCGACTACGTGCTCATGGGCTACGGCACCGGGGCAATCATGGCGGTCCCCGCCCACGACGAGAGGGATTTTGAATTTGCCACACAGTACAAGCTGCCGATCCGCGAGGTCGTCCGGCCGGAAAACCAAAGTGGCATGGGCTTCCAGCCCATGCGTGAGCAAAGCGCCAGCGCCACACTCGAGCCCCAAAGTGGCATGGGCTTCCAGCCCATGCGTGAATTAGAACCCATCCGCATCCGCCAAGGAGCCGACCTCCCACACTGGGACCAACCCGACACCACTTGCGCCGTCACCTTTCGCCTGGCGGACTCTCTGCCGCAGTCCGCCCTCTCTGAGATCACAGAAGCGCGGCGCGCCCTCGCCATGCGGGCGATTGAAGGAAAACCCCTGTCCGATCAGGAGTCCAGGGAATGGCAGAAGCTCTTCTCGGAAAAAATCCAGGATCTTCTGGATGCCGGGCACGGGGCCTGCCACCTCGCCAAGCCGGAGATTGCCGAATTGGTCCTCGACGCATTACGGCACTTTGACGGGGACCGCTACGAACTCCATGCCTGCTGCATTATGCCAAACCACGTGCATGTGGTTTTCTCGCCCGGCAAAGGCGAAGCTATCAGCAAAATCCTTCATTCCTGGAAATCCTTTACCGCAAACCGCGCTAACGAGATCCTTGGGCGTGAAGGAGCATTCTGGCAGACGGAATCCTACGATCACCTGATCCGCGACAGCTCAGATTATTATGCCCAGATGGAATATCTGCGACGCAATCCGGAGAAAGCAGGGGGCAAGGGAATGGTTTGGGAGAAGGGAAAGTCGCATGGGCTGGAAGCCCATGCCACGGCGGGCTTAGCCAAGGACGCGCATGGCCAGGATGCCCATGCCACGAAGTGCTTTGCCGGCGACGGGGTGGCGGTCAACTCCGGGTTTCTGGACGGGCTTCCAACGGCGGACGCGAAGCGGACGATCTCCCAATGGCTGGAGGAGCGCGGCCTTGGGCGCGCGACCATCAACTACAAGCTGCGCGACTGGCTGTTCTCGCGCCAGCGCTACTGGGGCGAACCCTTCCCGATCATCTGGGAAAATGGCAACCACCGCGCCATCGACGAATCCGAGCTTCCGGTTGTCCAGCCGGAGATGGAGGACTTCAAACCGACCGGGACGCCCGAGCCTCCGCTCAGCAAGGCGCACGACTGGGTGCGCTACTCCGAAACCGCCCTGCGGGAAACCAACACGATGCCCCAGTGGGCGGGGTCCTGCTGGTATTACCTTCGTTTCTGCGATCCGGAAAATGCTGATCGCTTTATCGGAAAGGACGCAGAGGACTACTGGATGGCCCGCAGCGGCAAGCCCGGCGGGGTGGACCTCTATGTCGGCGGAACCGAACACGCCGTGCTTCACCTCCTCTACGCGCGCTTCTGGCACAAGGTTCTCTTCGACCTGGGCCACCTGTCCACGCCCGAGCCCTTCCAGCGCCTCGTCAACCAAGGGATGATCCTCGGCCCCGACGGACAGAAGATGTCCAAGAGCCGCGGAAACGTCATCACCCCGGATAGCGTCATTGAGGAATACGGGGCGGATTCCCTCCGGCTCTATGAGATGTTCATGGGCCCGATCGAGCAGATGAAGCCGTGGAGCATGAAGGGCGTCGAGGGCGTTTACCGCTTCCTCGCGCGCGTCTGGCGCCTGGCGATGGAGGAGAACCAGGAGGGCGAATGGGTCGTCTCGAGCGAACTCGCCGACATCCCGTTCACCCCAGCGCAGGCCCGCGTCGCTCATGCCACGATCAAAAAGGTCACCAACGACCTTGGCCTGCTCGCCTTCAACACCGCGATCTCGCAGATGATGGTCTTCACGAACGAATTCGTGAACGCAAAGCCCCGCCCGCGCGAGGCGCTCCGCGTGCTGCTCCCTCTCCTCAGCCCCTTCGCCCCCCACCTTTCCGAGGAGCTCTGGTCCTTGCTGGGCTTCGAGGGCCGCGCCTCAGCCCAGCCCTGGCCGGTCCACGACGAATCCCTCCTCGTCGAAAACGAGATCGAACTCGCCGTGCAGGTCAATGGCAAGGTGCGCGACCGCATCCGCGTCCCCTCTCAAGCCACCGCAGAGGAGGTCGAAGCCGCCGCCCGGGCCAGCGAAAAAATCGTCGAGGCCACCGCCGGACAAACAATCATTAAAGTCGTCGTTGTGCCCCGCAAACTCGTCAATATCGTCGCAAAGTAAGCCGCTGTCCTGCGTCAGAATTTGACGCTGTTGGCGCGGCACCATGCGATGGCATCTTCATTCCCACCCCGGGCGGCCTCTTGGAACCAATGGCGGGCCTGGGCGGCGTCGGCCGGAACACCTTTGCCGGACTCCAGCGCGCGGGCGTAGTTGAGCATGCAGGAGGGGAACCCCTTGGCGATACCGGAACGCCAGATCTGGATGGCGCGCGCGGGATCGGCCGCCACCCCCTCGCCGCGCATCAGGAGTGCCCCCTGATTGGCCATCCCGTCCCCATATCCCTGCGCCGCCGACCTCGCGAAAAGCTCGTAAGCTTGCGAAAAATCCTGCGAAACCCCGCTCCCCCTGGCGTAAAGGTCCCCGAGCAAATTCAAAGCGCGCGGGTGCTGGAAGGCGGCAGCCGCCTGCAGAAGCTCAGCGGCCCGGCGCGGGTTGCGCGGGATGCCCTTCCCGTGAATCAAACATTCCGCCAGCGCCGTCATGGCATCCGTATCGCCGGCTTCGGAAGCCCTCTCGAACCACTCCACCGCTTTCTTCATGTCGCGGGCTCCCACCCCGCGCCCGTTGGAGACCATCAGCCCGGCCAGCGTCATGGCCTCCGTCTGCCCCGCATCCGCCGCCGCCCGCAGGTATTTGAGCGCCTCGGTGGGCGACGTCTCGCGCAGCTCCTCGCCCAGCAGCATCTGAGCGGAAACCACCCCAACGCCCGCCGCCTTTTGCAGCCCCGGACGCAGGGCAGCAAACTTCGCGGGCGTCATCGAAAAACCGTTGGATCGCAGAAGCGCCGCCAACATCTCCAGGCGGGCGACGGGCTCCTTGTTTCCGGGAAAATCCGCCGCGAGAGAGGAATATGCTGCAAGAGCCCCGGCGTAGTCCTCCTTCTCCTGCAAGTTCGCCGCGGCCTGCATGCGTTCCCGGAAGTCGTCGGTCACCGGGACGCCGGCCGGCACCGGCGTGGCGGCAGCCACAGGAACAACCCTCGGCGACTCGCCCGCAAAGAGCGGGATCAAGAAAAAGATCCCGCCCGCGAGCGCCGCCCCGCCCAGAACCACCAGCACAGTCGAGACCCAGAACAGCAGGCCGCCGCGTGCACGGCGAAGGGCTCGGTCGGAAATCTCAGGCATACCAAAACCGTTAGCCGATTTTTCCCGTTTGAACAGGACCAACGAGCTTCTTTCCCATGGAGGACCGCTGACCGCCTCTTTACTCGCCAGCCGTTCCGTCGGGCTGGTCACCCAAAGGCTCTCCGCTCTCCTCAGGCATTTGGGGGATCTTGAACCGCGTCTCGAAAAGGTCCCTGCGTCGATCCAGACGGGGAGTCACCGTGCCATTGTTTCGAGCCGTGTGGAGTTCATCCAAATCGAGATCGCAGACCAGCACCGTCTCCTCATTCGAGTCCGCCTCCGCCGCGATGCCATCGCGGGCAAACTCGAAGTCCGAGGGCGTCAGCACCGCCGCCTGGCCGTATTGGATGTCCATGTTGAGCACGTCGGGCAGGTTGCCGACGTTCCCGGCCATGGCCACATAAATCTGGTTCTCAATCGCCCGCGCATGGCAGCAATAGCGCACGCGATAGTAGCCCTGCCGATTGTCCGTGCAGAAGGGGACAAAGAGGATCTCGACCCCGTGATCGGCAAGGTAGCGCGTGAGTTCCGGAAATTCCGAATCGTAACAAATCAGCACCCCGATCCGCCCGGCTGGCGTGTCGATCACGACGAGCGAGTCGCCGCCGGAAATCCCCCACCACTTGCGCTCGTTCGGAGTCACGTGAAGTTTTGGCTGCTCGACCACTTTGCCATCCGGCAGACAGACCGGCGAGGAGTTGATCAGCCGGTTGCCGTCCACCGTTGGTTGGCTGCCGCCGATGATCGTCACGCCGTAGCGCACGGCCAGCGAGGAGAGCAGCTTCCGCACCCGCGGAGCATATCCCGCAAGTTTTTTCATCCCCTCCTGAGGCGACAGCGTCATCGTCTGCGAGAGCAGCTGCACCGTGAACAACTCGGGAAGGAGGACGAAGTCGGACTGATAATCCGCCGCGATATCGACAAAATACGACACCTGCTGCGCGAACTCATCGAAGGAACGAACCTTGCGCATCTGGTATTGGATGCACGACACGCGCACCTTGCGCGGGCCATGCTTGCGGGCCTTGTAATCTGGATTCAGCCACTCAATCAGGCTCGCGTTATTCTTGCTCCGCGAATCCCGGAGATAATGCCGGAGCAGGCCGCGCACCTGGAAACCCTCCCGCAGCTGGAACGAAAGCACCAGATCCCGAATCTCCCCGGTCTTCACCCGCTCGATGTATTCCTCGGGCGAGCATTGGCCCTCGTAGTCGCAGTAGTTCCAGATCCGCCCCCCTGCCAAAATGCGCCGCAGGTTCAGCCGCCGGCAAAGCGCCCGCCGGGCCTCGTAAAGGGCCGCGCCCACCCCCAGCCCACGCGCCTCGGGATGCACGTAAACATCCGCCCCGTAGAGCGTGTCACCCTGCGGATTGTGATTCGTAAAAAACCCGCTGTCCGTGATCCCGGCCCAGGTGTGCTGCCGCAGGGGATCCGGCGCAAGCGTCACGATCAACGAAGCGCACGCGCCAACGATTTTGTTGCGGACCGTGGCGACCAGCTGCCCATCCGGGAAGACCCGCATGTGCGAGCGGATATGCACCGGATCCCAAACGATGTTCTCGATCGCCATCTGCGGATACGCCGCGCGGTTGAGCTCGACCATGGCGGGAATATCTTCCGGCAGGGCAACGCGGATCTTCACCTTGGCCGGGATCTTTTTCGTTTTCGACTGCATCGGCCAAGACTAGCACAGGCACAGCTGGCAGACACCCCAAAAGCGTCATTTTATCCTAAGAGGGGTGCCGCGTTCCAAACTCCCATTGTGGGGGAGAGTCAGGGTATTGGCGGAGGGGAGGGCTTTTTTAGGGATTTGAAATAGCCGCCGGAGCCGAAGTTTTTCCAGGCGAGCTGGAGCCATTGCAGGAGGGAGGCGGCGAGCCAGAGAGCCCAGGCGAGCATGAGGAGGCGGAACCACCAGATCGAGACGGAGATGAAGCCGGGAGTCGGGAGTATTTCGTCGCAGCGGGCCTGATACCAGCGGAGGGCGGCCGGGGTGGAGCCGTTGCCTGCGATGAACATTTCCGGGTTGCCGAGCAGGCCTTCGGCCACAACGGCGAAGAAGACGGCGAGGGCGACGGCGGTGACGAAGGCGAGAAGGATTTGAAGGAGATTGAATCTCCACGGGGGGAGGGCGCGGAATTCCGTGCGCCCGCGCCAGGCGACGAAAAAGAGCCAGGCGACGACGAGGAGGGCGGATGGCAGGGAGACCTGGGTAAGGCCGATGGCGAGGAGCATCCAGCCGGACTTCGGCAGAGGGGAGGCGGGGAGGCTTCCGAGCAACCATGCGGCCAGGAGCGAGCAGGCGAGCACGGTCCAGAATCGGACGGCCGGTCCGCGCAGGGGGCCGTCGGTCCATAGCACCCAGCGGTTTTCAGGAATATTGAGCGTCGTCGAGACGTTGGCGCTTCCGACGGGGAGTTTCACATCGGACACGCGCGTGTGCCAGGCCAGAGGCTCGTTGGCTGTCCAATCGACTTGGATGGATTGATCGCCGGGGCGGAGGGGAACGATGAGGCGGCCCTCGGCGATGCGGGCCGGGGTGGTAACTCCATTGATCGTCAGGCCGGTGATCCCGGCATCGCCGGGAAGGGCAATGGGGAAGTCTTCTCCCAGGCTGCAGCGCAGCGCGAGCGTGAGGCGGGATGTCACCTGGCGGCGGCCGGGCGAGATCTCACGGTTGGCTTTTTCCACGGTGACTGTGGCACCCGGAATGGCCTCCGGGCGGCTGATGGCGAGGCGCACGGATTCGCCCGGCCACGGGTTCCAGACCGGAATGAGGTCAGGGTTGCCGGGTTCGAAGATCGGGGCGAGTCCTGAGATCGTGACATTCCAGACCGGGGAGGCGATGAGGTGCCAGGATTCGGTCCAGGGATCCGACGCGGAGGTGGTCAGCGCGAGTTCCGGCTCCGGCGTCAGCTCGCTTTCCCACGAATAGGAATCTTGCTGAGCGCCAAGGCGGACATCGATTTTTCCATCGGCGATCCGGGCGTTCGAGGAGAGGACATTTTCGCCGTTGAGCAGGGGGACTTGCAGGGCGATGGCCTTGCCGCCGGGGGAGAGCCGGCGGACGGTAGTGCGAATCTGCCAGACCAGGCCGAGCTCGATGCGGCGTTCAACCGACGCCAGTGAGGCGAATTCCTGCCTGTCGTAGGCGGCTTCGCCGGGCGTGGATTTTTGGATTTTGGAGAAAAAGACCTGCTGGTCCGGGACGCCTGTCGGCGAGACGCCGTTGAACGTCCACTCTGGTGAAGTGATCGTGACGGTGCGTGGCTTGAGCAGGAACGTCCACTCCCAGTCGGAAACATCGGGGAGGATGCCGGTCACGCGGACTTGGTGAACACCTTCGGAGACTGGGATCCAAAGGTATCCATCCTGGCGCCGGAGCGCGCCAGCGGGCTTGCCATCCAGTGTCACGGAAACCGGTGACCAGGCGGGGAAGCGTCCGGGCAGCGGAATGGCGCAACGGGCCGCGGCATCAACCTGCAAGTCGATCTGCATTCGCCGTCCGTCCAAAGTCAGGGCAGCCTGCGGGATGGCGGCGGCATTCGGAAAGGCGTCGGGGGCTTCGAGCAGCCTGGCGCGAAGGGTTTCGAGCATCTGCGCATCGGGGAATTCGGCACGGGCGGAAGGGGTGGCGAAGGCCAGGACGGCAAGCGCCGCCAGCGCGGCCCGGCTCCTGCGAAGGAGCAATGCGGCGAGAGCAAGGATGAGCGCGATACGAAGAACCGAGAGCAGACGTTCCCATCCGATGGGGATCATGACGGGGCGGACATCCTGGGAGCCGGTCACCGGGCCGTTCCACCCGAAGGTGGCTGTGCGCCATGACCAGTCCGGCACGCCGGGGCCGGTCTGGATGCGGGCTTTCGTGTCGTATTGCAGATTCGAGACATCCCTGGCTTTTTGTCTTTGCGCGGCCTTTGCGGAGCGCATGGACAAGATCTGATAGCTGTCGGCAGCAGGGGCAGCAGCCACCTCATCTTGGACAAACCCACCTGCCTCACCGGAAAAGACCGGGCCAGCCATGGCCCCGGGGCGTTCAAGTTGGGGGTAGATCGCCTGCTGGATCTGGCGGGAGGCGAAGGGGACGGTGATGAGAATGAACGCGAGGAGGACGATCCATTTTGCTGCAAGCAGGAGGCGGTGGGCCCGGCCTTCGCGGATGGTGCGCAGGAGGGCGAGGGGGACGAGAAGCCAGAGCCAAATGTAGCGTGGCGCACCAGGCTCATGGTAGGCCAGCGCGAAGGAGACGAAGGCGAGCACGGCCAGCGGCCAGCCCCAGAGCCGGCCAACGGCCAGGGAGAAGATCAGGAGGAGAAACAGGTCCAGAAGCGTCCACGAAGTCAGCCAGTCACCGTGTACCCAGTCGGCTCCGAAGAGCGCAAACAGCCGCCATCCGGGCGGGAGGTTCAGGGTCACGCGAAGTGCGTCCGCGTCGGTCTGCCATCCGGACGCCGGGATCGAGTCTCCTCGAGGCATGCGGCCGTTCGCCTCGAGGTTCACATCGCGAGAGCGGATCTCGACTCCCGGGGCGCCTGTCAGAGGGCTTTTTGTGATCAGCTGTCCGGCGCCATTGCTGCGGACGGAGCCGAGGTCCTGTCCGGCGGCGACGTCAAGGCGCCAGATTTCCTGCATTGTTCCGGTGAGGCGGTCGCGGAAGGTGAACGCCTTGCCCGATTCGTCGAGCCACCACTCGCGGGCGATGTTGAGGCCAGCAGGGTGTTGGAGCCCCATCCCGCGCATGCGCTCCTCCAAGCGGAATGAGGTGGCGGTATCCCAACGGTAAACCGGCAACTCCCGCCATTGCGCTGGAAACGCGATCTGCGAGACATCCACCGACGGGCTGCCGGCGATTTCAACCATCCGGAAATCCGGGCGCGAGCGGAAGGCCACGAGCTCATCCGCCGCAGCCGGCTTTACTCCTTTTGGAAAAGCAAACTCTGCAGGGTTGTCCAGACGGAACGCGGAGAATTTGACCGTCCACTTGCCGGGTCTGACCTGGGCTTTCATGATGCCGGACTCGTCCACCGCCACGGGCAGCGGGCTGTCCAGCGAGGCGAGTTTCCAGCCCTCCGGCACGACTCCGCCGAGGACCTCCTCCCGGCTTTTGCCCGCGACGATCAGCTCAACCTCACCTCGAAGCCAAAGCGGGATGCCGTCCTCGAGCACGCCAAACAATTTGGCAGAGAGGAAGTCCTTGTCGGCGGTGCCGGTCGCCGCATTGCGCTCCAGCCAGAGTTGCCCGTCCCCGCTCCATGCAGGGTTCTCCACGGGCTTTCCATCGAGAGAAAGGGACACGATCCCAACGGCGGGCGGCAGAGACAATTTTTGAGGGATTTTTTTCCAGGTGAATTCGCCTTCGATACGGGTCGCACCAGCGGGAAGGCGGAGGGAGGGTCTCCCCTCATGCTCGACGACCGGTGTCGGAACGCCTGCGGATTTGACATTTTGCGGCCAGAGGTCGGCGCTGCCGGGGAGGGGAACCCAGGACTCGCGGAAGACGGTCGCCTCGAAGGAAAATTTGGCACCGGAGGGCGTAACGGCGAGGTTGAGCTCGGCAGGCCAGAGGCAGACAGGCTTGGCCTGATCGTTATAGGGTGGGGGACATGCGCGGGTATCCTGTCCCCACAGAGCCCATCCCTCCCAGGCTTGAAGCGGTTCAGGGATTCGGGGGTCCGGCGCGGCAAACGCCACACCCATGGTAGCCAGCAGGAGGAGAAGCTTCATGGTGCCCTCCATTTCACACATTGGCGGGGCATTGCGCAAGGTGCAAGAAATGGGCGGAGATGATGTGTCCGGCGGGGCGAAGATTGGCTGCTGGAGAGCGGGGCGTTACTCCGCGAGGGAGACGGAGGAAGGCGTCTGGAGAGCGGCGTGCTGGGAGCCATCCTCATGGGCGAATTGCTTGAGAGCCATTGCGAGGCGCTGTTGCATGAGGGTGTCGATCTGATTATCCAGGGGAGCCTGGGAGGGGACGAGGCTTCCGGGAGGGACCCAGGCGCGGCCAGTGAAGTTGTCCGGAACGGATCCGCCGGGTTTCGGGCGAGGGTTGTCGGCGACAAACATCCGTCCCCCATTCGGCGATAACGCAACCATCTCGACATGTCCATAATACCCGCCTGGCGTTCCGCGAGGGGCTTTGCCCATGCGGCGGTCACCAACGTAAACGAGAACACTGCCGAGCGGCGCGCGCCAGGGAGAAGAAACCTTGACCGGTCTCCAACCTGCATCGGCGAGGATCTTTTCCCAGTCCTGCCCATTGCCCGGCTTGAGTCCGCGTCCGACCCCCGAGCGATTGAGCAGCGATAACATCGCCCGTCCGCACCACCCCGACGGGATGCTATCCGTCGCGCTGGCCACGGTCACCCGCTGGAGGAGATTGTCCTTGAGCAGGGGGTTGGCCGCAGAGGCAGGAAGAGCCAGTGCAACAAGGGAAAAAACCAAGGAAAACCGCAAAAAAGACACGCTTTCCTTTAGCTCATTGCGACCAATTCGCAAGGAAAATATCCTGTCTTCGCATTGGGGGCATGAACGGAGGGTCTTCAGACCTTGACGCGTTCGATTTCTGCGCCGAGGCCATTGAGCTTTTCGTCGATGGACTCGTAGCCGCGGTCGATGTGGTAGACGCGGTTGACCTCGGTGATGCCGTCCGCTTGAAGTCCGGCGAGGACGAGTGCGGCGGAGGCTCTGAGGTCGCTTGCCATGACCGGGGCACCTTCCAGAGCCGGAACGCCGTGGATGATCGCTGTGGGTCCCTGTAGCTCGATGTTGGCCCCCATGCGTTTGAGCTCTGCGACGTGCATGAAGCGCTGGGGAAATACGTTGTCGGTGATGACGCTGATCCCATCGGTCGTGGTGAGGAGGGCACACATCTGGGCCTGCATATCGGTGGGGAAGCCGGGGTAGGGGAGGGCGTCCAGCTTGAGCGGCCGCCGGGCTCCGTTGGGCTTTACGGTGATTTTGTTGGTATCCGTTTCGACCAGAAAACCGGCCTGTGCGAGAGGGTCGGTGACGGCGACCAGGTGCTCGGGGACGACGCGAGTGATCGTGACCCCGTCGCCACAGATGGCTGCGGCGGCGAGAAATGTGCCCGCCTCGATGCGGTCGGGAATCACCTCATGTTCGGCACCATGTAGTTCTTTGACGCCCTCGATGATGATCCGGCGCGTGCCGGCCCCTTCGATTTTTGCACCCATCGCGATGAGGAAGTTGGCGAGATCCACAACCTCGGGCTCCTCCGCCGCCCCATCGATGACGGTGGTTCCTTCCGCGAGAACGGCGGCCATCATGACATTGTCTGTTCCAAGGACGGTCGAGCCGAATTTGCCCCGCAGGTTGATCATGGCGCCCTTGAGATCGGGGGCGAGGACCTTGACGTTGCCCGACTGGACGCGGACGGCCGCGCCGAGGGCTTCGAATCCTCGGAGGTGGAGATCAATCGGACGGTCTCCGATGATGCAGCCGCCCGGCAGGGAAACGGTCGCTTCTTTTTCCCGGCCGAGGAGAGGGCCGAGGATGCAGACCGAGGCCCGCATTTTCCTGACGATGTCGTAGGGGGCGTCGGTGATGACTTTTTCCGCCTTGATCTTGACGACGCCGCTGGCGCGCTCGACCTCGCAGCCGAGCTCGCTGAGGATCGTGAGCATGTAGTGGATGTCGCTGAGGTCGGGCACGCGCGAGATCACGCAGGGCTCTTTGGTTAGAAGCGTGGCAGCAAGAATCGGAAGGGCGGAATTTTTTGAGCCGCTGATCCGGACCGAGCCGCTGAGGCGTCGGCCTCCGTGAACGAGAATTTTATCCATGTCGGGCGATGAGAAATCTTTCGATGTTTTGATAGTCCCGCCGAATCGAGATGTCCCGAAAATTGTGCGAGGCGAGAAGGTTAGCGCTACGGGCGGCCTGATCGTGGCCCACTTCGAGCGCGAGGAGTCCGCCGGGAGGGAGCTTGTCGGCCGCGTCGGCTGCGAGCCGGCGAACAAGGTCCAGTCCGTCCGGGCCGCCATCGAGAGCCAGAACCGGGTCGTGGCCGACCTCGCGGGAAAGCCCGGCGATGTCACCGGTGGGGATATAGGGAAGGTTGGCGACAACGGCTTCCACCGGACCATGGAATCCGTCGAGAAGGTCGGATTCCAAAAACGTGACGCGGTCCGTGAGGTGGTGACGGGCGGCATTCTGGCGCGCCAGCGCGAGGGCCGGCTGGGAAATATCGCCTGCAGAGACGGAGGCCGAAGGGCGTTTCAGGGCGAGGCTGATGGCAATCGCCCCGGAACCTGTTCCGACATCCCACACGGATTGCCAGGAGGTTTCTGCGAGCACGAGTTCGACGAGTTGCTCGGTTTCCGGACGGGGGATCAATGCGCGGGAGTCCGTGGCCAGAGTGTATCCCAGAAATTCGACGGTGCCGATCAGGTGTTGAAGCGGGATGCCTTCCGCGCGGCGTCGGACCAGATCCCGAAGTGGGGCGCGTTCGGGATCGCTCAGGGGCCTCTCAAATTCCAAATAGAGCTCAATGCGGTTTGTCTTCCCCAGCACGTGCGCGAGCAGGTGCTCCGCATTCAAGCGAGGACTCTCCACCGACTGCTTGCGCAGGTAATCGGTCGCGGCGGTGAGGACTTCAAGAACGGTCATGACCGGGGAGACTACGGCCCCGGCAGGATTTTAGACAGAATTAACCGAATGAGATAACAAACCCTCTCTGGCTCTTGGCGGAGGGGAGGTCCCCGGCGGCCTGCGGTCACCTCACCCGGTAGGGATCGCACTTCGTTGTGCCGGGGGCTTGATTGAGGAGGGTGGACGGTCCAGAGTATCCTGATATGGTTTTGAATCCGACGGACCTTGTGGCGGAAATTTTGGAGCTCAAGCGCAAGCGCAACGCGGTGATCCTCGCCCATAACTACCAGACCGCAGACATCCAGGAGCTGGCGGACTTCGTTGGGGACTCCCTTGGGTTGAGCTATCAGGCGGCCGAGACGGGGGCTGACGTCATTGCGTTTTGCGGGGTTCACTTCATGGGGGAGACGGCAAAAATCCTGAGCCCGTCACGGACGGTCGTGATCCCGGACATGGAGGCCGGGTGCTCGCTTTCGGACTCATGCCCGGCGGAAGAGTTGGGAGCATATTTGGAGGAGCAGCGGGAAAAGAATTACTATGTGATCGCCTACATTAACTGCAGTGCGGGGGTGAAGGCGCTGGCGGATGTGATTTGCACGAGCGGAAATGCGGAGCGGATCGTTAAGGCGGCCCCGGCGGGGCGCAACATCCTGTTTGTTCCCGACCAGAATCTGGGGTCGTGGGTGATGGAGAAGACCGGGCACCCGATGGACCTCTGGCGTGGCAACTGTTACGTGCATGTGGAGTTCACCCGCGACAGCATTGCGCGGATCCGCGCTGAATATCCCGGGGCGGCCGTTGTCGCCCATCCGGAATGCACTCATGCTGTGCGGATGCTGGCCGACGAGGTTTGCTCCACGGAAAAAATGGTGAGCTACTGCCGCGAGAGCGCGGCCAGGGAGTTCATTATTGTTACGGAGAGCGGGATGCTCCACCGCCTGCGGCGAGAGGTGCCGGGGAAGGTATTTATTCCGGGGCCAACCGAGCTCTGTTCCTGCGGGGACTGCCGGTATATGAAAATGAACACGCTGGAGAAGCTGCGCGATTGCCTTGCGGATCTCACGCCGGAAATCACGATTCCCGAAGAGATCCGCTCGCGCGCCGAACGCTCGGTCCGGCGCATGCTCCAACTTTCCCGGTAGCGCAGGCAAACCCTTGTGGTTCATCCTGCGCCGTTCACACAGCCGCCTGCAGTGTGGCCGACAGTGGCTCTTACAATGCTCCGGGCTGATGCTTCGCCTTGCAGCCGGGAAGGGGGCGATGAGCCCTTGGGATGGCTACTCCGGATTGACCGTCTGTTCGGCCGTGAATTTTTCCTGACTCGTGGAGTAGGCCTCGACCCTGTAGGAGTCGCCAGCCTTCATATCGCGTGTGGGAATTTTTTCCTGATACTCGATTCGTTCCTTGGGGTTGATGATGACAATCCCCTCTTCGGGCTGGAACGCGCGGTCGTCTGACCAGCGGTCGAGCACGGTGCCGTCGGGGGCCGTGGTGATGATGTCCATTCGCTGGGTGGTCGGGTATTCCAGGCGTGTCAGCTTTTTGGTGTTGTTTTTGACCGTGTAGGTGACCGTGAGCTCGCGGCGGTCCTGCAGGGGGAACTTCGCGGGATCGACGTCGAGTTTTTGCGTGGTGGGAGGGGTTTTGAGCGGTCCGAAATCAACCGAGGCGAACATCCCGCTGAAGAAATTTTTAAGTTGAGCGACGGCACTGTCGGGCGAGTTGCTTTGTGGGTATTGAGCGATCGTATCGTTGAGGTCACGTCCGGCGTAGTCCTGATCGCGCGTGGCCTGGGCTTTCTGCGAGTCGAGGAAGAACGGGCTGTTTTCGTCTGGAGCAGCAATGGCGAAGGCGGTGGCGGCATCGGTGCGGGGCGTCTGGGCATTCAGGACGGAGGCTCCACAGGTCAGAAAAATCAGGACGGCACGTTTCATGTTGCTCCAGTGCCTACCTGACGCTGGAGGCGGTTGCAAATCCTATTGCTTCGTCTATGCTCGCGAAATGCGCATGTTTTCCCGACTCCTTCCGGCCCTTCTCCTCGTCCTGCCGCTTTCGCTTCATGCCGGGCAGAAGAAGCCGCCGCCAGTCAGCATCCGCCTGCTGGCCGAGGGCAACGAGCGCGAGGGAGAGTCGTTCGTGACGCCCGTCGAACTCACGAATCCGCCCAAAAAGATTTTTGTGAGGAAGGTGCCGATTATTTCTGAGAGGGACATCAAGGGGTTTCTGCCATTTCCCGGGAGGGACGGGATGATCGGGACGTATCTCCTCTTGGACGCACACGGATCGGACAAGCTGGAGCAGTTCACGACGTCCGACCGCGGCAAGCTTGCGGTGATCTTTGTCAACGGCCGGGTGGCGGCCGCCGTGAGGGTGGACACGCGGGTGACCGACGGGATTCTTTACGTGCCGGGGGGGATCCTGCCGAATGAGATTCAGTTGTTGCAGGCGAAGTATCCCGTGATCGGGCGGGAGGCGGAGTTCGGGAAGAAGCCGCCGAAGGCAGCCAAGGTTCCGGCGCAATGATGCGGTGGTTGGTTTTTTTGGTGGTGGCGGCCTGGCCGGCGCGGGCGGCACTCTTTGATTTTCCGACCGACAACCAGGCGCTGGTGGACGGGAGACCGCAGGATTTTTACATGTATGTTGAGCGGGACTTTGAGGGCCAGAAGTCCCAGCCCTGGGAGGGAGGGCAGTTTGGATTTGTGCGTGGTCCGCACCGCTCGGGCGGGGCGGTGATTTACACGAGCTTGCATGAGGGGGTTGATATCCGGCCGATGCGGCGGGATCCTTCAGGCAACCCGCTCGACGATGTTCGTGCGTCGGCGGAAGGCAAAGTCGTTCACGTCAGCGACCAGGCCGGGGCATCAAACTACGGGCGATATGTGGTGCTGGAGCACCGGATTGAGGGGGCGCCGATTTACACACTTTATGCCCACTTGGCGTCGATCTCCGTGCACGCAGGGCAGGAGGTGCGGCAGGGGGAGGTGCTCGGCCGTTTGGGCTACACGGGCGCGGGAATCGACCGCCCTCGCGCGCATGTCCATTTTGAAATTGCGCTGATGATGAGCCGAAATTTCGAGAGCTGGATGGCGGCGCATTTTTCGGGAAACCCGAACAAGCATGGCCTTTACAACGGGCTGAATCTGACCGGGACCGATCCGGCGGCGATCTTGGCCGCCAGTGCCAGGGACCCGGGGTTCCGGCTCACGCGGCACATCGCCTCGCTTGAGCCGGTCTTCAAATTGACGATTCCCAACTCGCCAAACATCACCCTGATTCGTGACTATCCCTGGCTGGTTCCCGACGGGGAGCCGGCGAATCCGCCGGCGTGGACCATTTCCTTTACGGGGACGGGCTTCCCTATCCGTGCCGTCGCCGCAAGCGATCCTGTCGCCGAGGCACGCGTGGAGTGGATCATGGCCTCCCCGCTGGCCTGCTCCCAGATCACGCGGGGACTTGTGGGCGGGACAACGGCCGCACCGCGCCTGACGGCATCCGGGAAGAGGTTTGCCGCCCTGCTGGCAAGCCCTCCTCCCGCCGGAGGAGCCGAGTAGGGCGGATTGCCTCCAGCCACTGAGCCTCTCTGTGGTGTCAGAATAGCAGCGTAAAACGCAGGGTCATCGCGTAAGCCCCACCGAGCGAGGACGAGGCACCTGGCGTCGGAATGTAGGAAAAGGTCGGCTGGAAGAATGCCCCGCCGTAAATGTGAGCCTGGTAGTAGGTTTGAAACATGAGCTCGCTCGAGCGGTTGAAGATCCGGGGGTTCAGCCACGACCAGGCCATGCCAAAGCCGATCGAATCCGAAGGGCGGTTGGGGACAAGTCCGAAGCCGGTGACACCCGCTCCAAGATACTGGTTCACCGGAAGGGTTTCTGAGTCGTTGACGCCGAATTGATAAAAGACTGAGACCGAGGATTCCTGCCCTGGCTTTTCTGTCGGGGTGATGGCCTTCCCATCTTTGTCAAAGAGTGTGGGGGTGGAGGACTTTGCCTGGTGGCCCCAGACCCGCTGGCCGCCGAACAGGTAGAAGCCGCCGGTGCCATTCTGGCGGACGTTTTCCGGCCCGGTGAGGAGTCCGCTCTGGTACCAAAGGCCCGCGCCGAATTGCCCCGGATACCTGCCCGCAATCACCCAGTCCACCCCGGCCTCCCAGATCTGGAAGGTGTAGCCGTTGAACTGAGGAGCCACCATGCCGGTCTGCACGCCATTGGCGAGGTTGCCATCATAAAACCCGTAGTTGATGTATGTGTTTTTTGTCGGGGCGAGCGTCACTGTCAGCCCGTCCGCCGAGTTGTAGTATCCGGGCAGGGCGCCGAGCATGGTCGGGTTCACAAAGATCGGCGTGTAGATGAGGCCGCTGACAGCGGGAATGCTGAGGTCCGCATTGTTTGTCTGGACCGGGCGGGACACATTGTTGAAGTCATACGTCGGCACGGTGCGGCCGATGCGGATGATGAGATGATCGTCGAACAGGCGTTGGCGATACCAGGCTTGGTAGAGCTCGGAGCGGTCCAGCGGGGGCAGCCCGGGCAGGCCGTTATAGCCTTGGACGCTGCCGGCTTGGCCATTCGTGTTCTCGCCGTTGAACTGCAGGAATTGAACTCCGAAATCCGCCCCCGACCAGCCCACCAACTTTTCCGCATCGAGTTGCAGCGACGCGATGAGCAGGCTGTTCCAACTTGATTTTCCGGGCTGCGCTCCGCCCGACATCAGGATGTTGTAGTCCCCCAGCCAGATTCCGCCGAGCTGAATGCCGGAGTCCTTTGGAATTTTCAGAAGGCCCTGCAGGAACCCATCCCCCGTTGTGAAATTTACGGCCCCTTCGTTTCCGCTGATCGGGCCTGGATTTGACGCGGACGCCAGCCAGCTTTCCGGCTCGGGAGAGGGGGCTGGCGTCGACGGAGGCGCGGCGTTCACCGCAACCTGGAGCATGAGGAGGAGGGCTGCCGGGCAGGCGCGCCGGAGCCAGTGGGTAGGGTAAGGGAACATAGGAAGGCAAAGAGTGAATAGGCCCAGAAGGAAACGGGATTCCTCGCCTGCAATCTGGCCAAATAGCAAGACAAATCGACGCGTGAGAATCAAAAGATGGCGTCCGAAAAATAGTGAAATTATCTTCTTGCTATCCAGAAATCCAAGCATCAGGTTGCGCTTAGATCCGTAGTTTGGTTCTCACTTAAGGCGACTCACCCCCATCCTTCCCCAGCGCCCCCCCCTTTTTTTCCACTTTATGAAAACCCTGCTTGCGAAGAACGCCGACATCCTTGTGACAATGGACAAGGATCGTCGGGAAATCCCGAACGGATGCCTCTACGCGGAGGACGGCATCATTAAACAAATCGGAGCGGCCTCCGAGCTTCCGCAGACCGCCGACACGGTGATCGACATGTCGGGTCAGGTTGTCATGCCGGGGTTTGTGAACTGCCACCACCACTTAAACCAGACGCTGACGCGCAACCTGCCGAGTTGTCAGAACAACAATTTGTTTCCGTGGCTACGCGCACAGTATCGGATTTGGGCGGGGACGACGCCGGAGGCGTCCCGCACAAGCGTGATCGTCGGATTGGCTGAGCTGGCGCTGAGCGGTTGCACGACGGTTTTTGATCACTCGTATATCTTCAAAAGCGGAAATACGGTGGACTGCCTGATTGACGCAGCCAAAGAATTCGGATCGCGGTTCCACTGCAGCCGTGGCTCGATGTCACTTGGCGAGTCGGCCGGTGGGCTACCTCCGGATGACTGCGTAGAGGACGAGAAATTTATTTTGAAAGACACGCAGCGTGCGATCGAGGCCTATCACGATGCCGGGCATGGCTCGATGACGCGTCTCGTTATCGGCCCGTGCTCCCCATTTTCAGTGACGGCGAGCCTGCTGAAGGATTCCGCAGCGATGGCCCGACAATACAAGGTCGGCCTGCACACACACCTCTGCGAGACGTTCGACGAGGAGCGCTTCACGCTGAACAAATTTTCGATGCGTCCGCTGGAATGGATGGAGACTGTGGACTGGCTGGGCGAGGAGGTTTGGTATGCCCATGCGATCCACGTGGACGACGACGAGATCCGCCAGATGGCGAGTTGCGGTTGTGGAGCTTCGCACTGTCCGTCCTCCAATATGCGCTTGGGTTCAGGCATAGCGCCGATCAAGAAATACATGGCTGCTGGCGTGAAAGTTGGCATGGGTGTTGACGGATCGGCCAGCAACGACAGCTCGAACATGATGCTGGAGGTGCGCACGGCGTTCCTGCTGGCCCGCGTCAAGATGGGTCTGCTTCCCCCGGAAGGGCCGTCCAAATACATGAACCTGTCGCAGTCCCATCCCAAGCGTGCGGGCGAGTGGATGACGGCGCGCGAGGCCCTTGAGTTGGGCACGATCGGCGGGGCAAAGGTTCTTGGCCGGGATGACATTGGATCTCTCGAAGTGGGCAAGTGCGCGGACTTCTTCAGCATCAATCTCAACACGGTGGACTTTGCCGGAGCGCTGCACGATCCGGTTGCCGCCACAGTGTTCTGCGCTCCGCAGAAGGCGCACTACACGGTCATCAACGGTCGCGTGATTGTTGACCAGGGCCGGGTCACCACGGTGGACCTCGGCAAGATTGTTGAGGAACACAACAAGCTGAGCCTGGCATTGGCAAACGCGGCTGTCTAACCGACCCGCATGAGCGCATCCAAAACATCCGGCGGCCTCGCCGGTTGGGCGGCCGCCGAGTTGTTTTTCACCGTCGGCGTGGCGGTGGCGATCCTCTTTGCGGTCCTATCGGGCTCGATTGCCAAGGAGCTGAACCTTTCGCAGGCTCAGCTCGGGCAATTGAGCGGGCTTTATACCTTGGCGTATTCGGCCGGGCAGTTGCTGTTGGGGCTGGCGCTGTCCTCGAGGAATGTGAAGCTGATCCTTGGGGTTGGCTCGGCCGTCGGAGGAGTGGGTTGTTTCCTGCTTTCCACAAGCACGGGTTACTCATCGGCACTGCTGGCGCAGATCCTTCTTGGGCTTGGGCTGTCCGGGACGTTCGTCGGGCTGATCTTTCTGATCGGCCGGGACTTTTCCTCAAATTTCTCGTTCATGTCCTCGCTGAGCCAGAGCATCACGAACATCGCCGGTGCGGGGCTTTCGATCCTGGCAAGTCTGACTCCCTGGCTGTCGAATTTCCGCCTGACGTTTCGTGTGATGGCAGTTGTTTTGGTCGGGGTGGCGGTGGTCCAGTTCTTCCTGATCCGGGGGCGTTCGACGGCTTCGGGCGCTGCAGAGGCGGCTCCCACGCCGTTTTTTGAAGCCCTGAAAATGGCGGTGGCCAACTTCCAATTCTGGATGGCGCTGGTTTTTTACGCCGGGCTTTTCGGAACGATGCTGGCTTATGCCAATCTTTGGAACATCCAGTTTCAGATCAACTACTTTGGGAATACCATGCAGGAATCTGCGATGATGAATGCGATGATTGCCATCGGCATCACGGTTGGCAGTATCGTTGCGGGAGCTTGGTCCAAGAAGGTGGGGTTTGTCATTCCCGCACGCGCCTTTGGAGTTCTCACGGTGATTATTTTTGTGGTGATGGCCATGCTGCCGCTTCCTCGATGGGATGCGACCTCGTTGATTTTGATCATGGGGTTCGGTCTGGCGGGATCGATTCTGGGGCTTTCTGTGCTCTACGCGCACCTGCCTCCAGCGGCAACCGCTGTGGCGACCTCTCTGGTCGTAACGGCCGCCTTTGTGCACGGGGCGATTTTGCAAACTGTGATCGGAACCTCCCTGGCCTCCGCGAGCAAAGAGATTGTTTCGAGCACGCATGCCGGGATGTTCATGATCTACCAACACGGAATGGTCTGGTTGATCGGATCTGTCGCCGCGGCAGCGCTGGCCAGCTTCTTTTTCAAAGCGCCCTCCCTAAAAAGCTCATCGTAAGATTGGAAGAAGAGTTTGGCGGACGCGGCATGCACGGGGTCGGCGAGGGTAGATTGATCTCTGGAGGCGGGCCGGATCAGCTGATACCATTTACTGGAAATGACGTTCCTAGCGCTCCAGTTTTCATCCGGGTATTTTGAGATTGCCCTCCGGGCGTTGGCCGGTGGGCTGGGGGCATTTTTTGTTTTTTACTTTTTCAAATCCCTGATCCGGGTGGGGATTTTGAACCAGCGGTTTCAGGATCCGCTGGCGTTCTGGGTGGGGCGGGTGCTTTTTCGAGGGTTTCAATTTCGCGTCCGGAATCTTCCGATCGGTGCAGAGCAGCGGAACGGGATCATGGCCTGGTATTGGCCCTGCGCGTTGATGTCCGTGATCGCCGTTTGGTTTTTGTTGGTCATGATGGGGTTTGGGCTTCTGAACTGGGGGTTCCGCGCTGACAAAGAGTTCACGGATGCGGTTATTTCGAGCGGGTCGGCATTGAGCACGCTGGGGTTTTCAACGCCGGTCAGCCTGACCGGGAAGGTTCTGGCGATCATTGAAGGGGCGATCGGGCTTTTTCTCGTGGTGTATCTGTTCACGTTTCTTCCAGGGTTGATCGACTTGATTAGTGAGCGGGGCAACCGGGTGGCGTGGATCTATGCGAGAACCGGGCCTTCGCCATCGGGGGTGGGGCTCCTGCTCTGGTATTACGACAATGGGCGGGGCGGGGAGATCGACGGAGTTTTTGAGGACTGGGAGGTTTTTTATCGCAAGCTGGCCCAGGCGCGCAGCTTCTTGCCGATCCTTTGCGTGATCCGTCCCCTGAATGCCAACGAGTCGTGGGTCTGCGCTTTCGGTGCCTTCCTGGATGCCCTGGCGCTGGAGACGACGACGGTGGCGAGGAACAGCCCCACCTCCGGGATCTGCTTTGATTGCGCGGTGCGGGTGATCCAGAATTTTCATTCGGCGATGCGCGGGACGCCGATCAACCCGGTGAGGAGCCCTGAGCTGATGCATGTGGAGCGGCGCGAATATGAGGAGGCGTGCCGAAGGCTCGAAGCGGCCGGGGTTGCGTTGGTAAAAGATCGCGAAGTGGCCTGGAAAAATTTCATTCAGGCGCACATGAGCTACGAGGAGGAAGTGGCTTGGCTTGCGGCTGCGCTGGCCGATCCCACGCCGGTCTTCCACGACTCGTCAGCGTCGCCCCACTAGAACACGTGTTCACTTTGCCGTGAATAGTGGCATGACCTGCCCATGAATCGGCAATCAACGCATCGGCAGGATGCCAATGCCACTGATGTGAACGGTGGGACTACGCCGGCTTACTTCTCGCCGGCGGCCTCGCTGACCGGTTTGGCATCCGAGTGATCGACGTTGAAGGCGAGTTTTTCGCCGTCGCGTTTGACCGTGACCGAGTCGCCGGGCTTGATGATGCCGCGGAGGATGTCCTCCGCCATGGGGTCTTCTAGGTATTTCTCGACGGCGCGCCGCATCGGGCGTGCCCCGTAAGTCGGGTCGTAGCCTTTCTCGATGAGGAATTCCTGCGCGGTGGTGTCGAGCGAGATGTGGATGTCCTTGAGTTTGATGCGGGCAATGACCTTCGTCATTTCGAGGTCCACGATCTTGATGAGATCCGGCTTGGTAAGCGTGTGGAAGACGATGATGTCATCGAGGCGGTTGAGGAACTCGGGTTTGAAGACCCGCTTGGTTTCCTCGAGGATCTTGCCCCGCATGCTGTCGTAGTTGTCGTCGAGCTTCGGCGCACCGAAACCGAGGGTCGTCTGCTTTTTGATCAGCTCGGCCCCGACATTCGAGGTCATGATGATGATCGTGTTGCGGAAGTCGATTTTGCGACCGAGCGAGTCGGTGATTTTGCCTTCCTCGAGGATCTGGAGGAGGAGGTGCATGACATCCGGGTGGGCTTTTTCGAGTTCGTCGAAGAGGACCACGGAATACGGGCGACGGCGAACGGCCTCGCTGAGCTGGCCGCCCTCCTCGTACCCGATGTAGCCCGGAGGCGAGCCGATGAGGCGGGAGGCCGTAAATTTCTCCATGTATTCGCTCATGTCGATCTGGATGAGAGCGTCGGCATCGCCAAACATGAATTCCGCGAGCGTGCGGGCGAGGAAGGTTTTTCCGACGCCGGTGGGGCCGAGGAAGATGAACGAGCCGATCGGGCGGCGGGGGTCCTTGAGGTCGGCGCGCGAGCGGCGGAGGGCCTTGCTGATGGCGATGACCGCCTCGTCCTGGCCGATGACCTTGCCCTGGAGATCGGATTCCATGGCGAGGAGTTTGGCGGTTTCCTTCTGCTCCATGCGGGAGAGGGGGACGCCGGTCCACTTCGAGACGACCTGCATGATCTCCTCGTCCGTGACGACGACTTCCTTCTCATCCTTATTGGCCTTCCACTCGGCGAGGATGGCTTCCAATTTGTCCTTGGCCTGCTTCTCGGTGTCGCGCAGAGCGGCGGCTTTTTCGAAGTCCTGGGACTTAATGGCAGCCTCCTTGTCCTGGCGGATGGATTCAATTTCGGCCTCGATGTCCGTGAGGTTGGGAGGGCGGGTCATGGCGGCGATACGGGCGCGCGAGCCGGCTTCGTCCATGACGTCGATGGCCTTGTCGGGGAGGAATCGGCCGGTGAGGTAGCGGTCCGAGAGCTTCGCGGCCGTCTCGAGGGCGATATCAAGGATTTTGGCCTTGTGATGGGCTTCGTATTTCGGGCGGATGCCTTTGAGGATGAGGATTGTTTCCTCGACTGAGGGGGCTTCGACTTTGATCTGCTGGAAACGGCGTTCGAGAGCGGAGTCCTTCTCGATGTATTTACGGTATTCGTTGAGGGTGGTGGCTCCGATGCACTGGAGTTCGCCGCGGCTGAGGGCGGGTTTGATGATATTCGAGGCGTCCATGGCCCCCTCTGCGGAGCCGGCCCCGACGAGGGTGTGCATCTCGTCGATGAAGAGGATGACATTTTTGTTGCGGCGGATCTCGTCCATGACCGCCTTGATGCGCTCCTCGAACTGGCCGCGGTATTTTGTGCCGGCGACCATGAGGGCGAGGTCGAGGGTGATGACCTTTTTATCGTGGAGGATTTCGGGGACATTGCCCGCGACGATTTCCTGAGCGAGTCCCTCGGCGATCGCGGTCTTGCCGACGCCGGCCTCACCGATGAGGACGGGATTGTTTTTCGTGCGGCGGCAGAGGATTTGGATGACGCGCTCGATTTCATCAGCCCGGCCGATGACCGGGTCGAGTTCGCCCTTCTTCGCCATCTCGGTGAGATCACGGCCGAAGGCCTTGAGGGCCGGGGTCTTGCCGTCCTTTTTGCCAGAGCCACCGGCCTCGGCGGGGATGGCGTCGCCCTCGTCCTGCGGGGCGAAGTTCGGATCGAGCTCGCGGAGGATCTCGTTGCGGGTGCGCTCGATATCGACTTCTAGGTTTTTGAGGACGCGGGCGGCGACGCCCTCGCCCTCGCGGAGCAGGCCGAGGAGGATGTGTTCGGTGCCGACGTAGGAATGCTGAAGGCTTTTGGCTTCCTTGCCGGCGAGGGCGAGGACCTTCTTCACGCGGGGGGTGTAGGGGATGTTGCCGACCATTTTTGTCTCCGGGCCGGAGCCGACCTGTTTTTCGACCTCCATGCGGACGGTCTCGAGGTCGAGTCCCATCTTTTGGAGCACGTTCACGGCGACGCCATTTCCGAGTTTGATGAGGCCGAGGAGGAGGTGCTCGGTGCCCACGTAGTTGTGGTTGAACCGGTCGGCTTCCTTGCGGGCCAAAGCGAGCACCTGCTGGGCGCGGGGCGTGAAGTTATTCATCATGGTCTTTTGGTTCCGGTTCCGGGGTTGTCTCCTTTAGACGGGCGATATCCGGAGTCTGAACATTCTGCAACTTTGCGCGGATTATGGCTGCGCGCAAGGAGTCCCTTTCGTCCGCCGACATTTTTTGGGTTCCAGCGCCTTTTTGGAGGTGGGCGGGCTGGGTTTCGATGAAGAGCTCGTCGACGGGGAAGCGGGAGGTTTCGGGGAAGACGCCGAGGTCCACGCCGAGCTTGATGACGGAGAGAAGGTTGAGGGCTTCCTTCGAGCTCATCGAGTAGGCGTGGGAGAGGACCCCGTAGGCGCGGCCGATCTGGTCGTGGAGGGTGACCGCCTTGCGTTGGGCGAGGAGGGCGCGGGCGTTTTGCTCGTGCTCGAGGATCTGCTCGATGACGCGGTTGAGGCGGCCGATGATCTCCTCCTCGGTCTCTCCGAGCGTTGTCTGGTTGGAGACTTGAAAGAGGTTGCCGATGGCCTCTGTCCCCTCGCCGTGGAGACCGCGGACGGCGAGCCCGATCTTGTTGACCGAGTTGACGATCTTGTTGATCTGCTCGCTCATGACGAGCCCGGGGAGGTGGAGCATGGCGGAGGCGCGCATGCCGGTGCCGACATTTGTCGGGCAGGCTGTCAGGTAGCCCAGCGAAGAGTCGAACGCGTAGTCGAGGAGGCTTTCGAGCTCGGAGTCCACGCGGTTGATCATCCCGAAGACCTTGTCGAGCTGGAGGCCGCAGCAGATGGCCTGCATGCGGAGGTGGTCCTCCTCGTTGATCATGACGCTGAGGGTTTGGGGCGAGTTCATGACGACCGCGCTCCCGACACCTTTGGCGGCGTGTTCGCGGCTGATGAGGTGGCGCTCCACGAGGACCTGTTTCTCGAGCGGGGAAAGGGCCTCCAGGTTCTCCGAATACGAGTCCGCCATTTCGGGCAGGTTCTCGACGGCGTCTTTGACGAGGCGCATGACATCGAGGCGCTCGGCTTTTTTGGCCCAGCCGGGGAAGGGTTTTTCGCGGAGATTGCGGGCGAGGCGGACGCGGCTGCTGACGACGATGTTCCGGTGCGGACCGTCGCCCGAGAGCCATTCGCCGGAGTTGGCTATGATGCGCGAGAACTTCATGTTGGCGAGCCGGCCTCCATCTGGCGGATCTGGTCGCGGAGGTTGGCGGCGCGCTCATATTCCTCCGCGGCCACGGCGCTGTTGAGGTTGTCCTGAAGTTCGCGAAGTTTTTCGCCGCGCTCGCGGCGTTCCTGGAGAGCCGCCGGGGCTTTGCCGGTATGGACGGTTCCCTTGTGCATGTTTTTCAGCATGCCGGAAAGGGCTTCGCCGAAAACCCCGTAGCAAGCGCTACAGCCGAGGCGGCCGGTTTTTTTGAAGTCCGCCTGAGTGAACCCGCAGACCGGGCACTTGATGGCCCCGGGATTTTTTTCGATCTCCTGGGCGGCTCCGAGGCCCATAAGCAGGTCCGCCAAGGCAAAGCCGGTCGGATCGTTCACCCCCTTCTCCTTCGAGCAGGATTCGCAGAGGTTCACCTTCTGCATCTTCCCGTCAACGATCTGGGTCAGAAAAACCGTGGCCTCCTTCGACTGGCAGACATCGCATTGCATACTTAATCAATCGCCACGCCGGAGGCTGCTGTCAACTCGTGGAAGCGGGTGATCAGGCGCTTGGTGACCGGGCCCGGGAGGCCACTGCCGATCACGCGGTTGTCGAGGCGCACGGCGGGGATGACCTCAGCGGCGGTGCCGGTGAGGAAACATTCGTCGGCGGTGTAGATGTCGTAGCGCGTCATCTGGGGTTCGCTGATGGGGATGCCGGCCTCGGCGGCGAGTTCAAAAACAACCGCACGGGTCACCCCCGCCAGGGCACCAGAGGAGATCGGGGGAGTGAAGATCGCTCCGTTCTTGACGATGAAAATATTGTCGCCCGTGCACTCGGCCACGTAGCCCTGCTCATTGAGCATGAGTCCTTCGCCGGCCCCCGCCTGCTGGGCCTCAATTTTGGCCAGGACGTTGTTGAGGTAGTTCAGCGACTTCACCATCGGGCTGAGCGCCCCGTGCGGAATCCGGCGCGTGGCGCAGGTCACCACGTGCAGGCCGTTTTCATACTTGTCCGGCGGATAAAGGGTAATCTTCGAGGCAATGATAAATACTGTGGCGCGGGGGCAGAGGGCCGGATTCAATCCGAGGTCGCCGCTGCCGCGGGTGACCACTAGGCGCACATACCCGTCTCTCAAGCCGTTTTGACGGATCGTTTCCAGGGTGGCTTCCGAGATCTCTGCCGGGGTCATTCCGATGTTAAGGCAGATGGCCTTGGCAGAATCAAACAGCCGCGCCACGTGCTCCTCCAGGCGGAAGACCCGGCCGTCGTAAAAACGGATGCCCTCAAACACCCCGTCGCCGTAAAGCAGGCCGTGGTCGAAGACCGAAATCTTCGCGTTCTCTTTGTCGTAAAATTCTCCGTCGATATAAATCTTCATTCTGTCATGTGGCGTTCGGCACAAGGTGATAATCCTGCCTGCAATTCTCCGCAATCTCAACTCTCTTTGTTTTTCAAAGAAAACCGGCTATCTGTGACTTGCCTATGAATCCGTCCGACCTTCTCCGCCGTCCGCGCCGCCTCCGCCGCTCGGATGCCATCCGCCGTCTCGTGCGGGAAACCCGTCTCTCGGTGGATGACCTGATCTGGCCGCTCTTCGTTCAGGCTGGGACGGAAACGACGGAGATTGCCTCCATGCCCGGCGTCCTCCGGCATACCGGCGACTCCCTCCTGGCAGCTTGCGGGGAGGCGCTGGCCCTCGGGATCCCTGCGGTGGCCATCTTTCCCTGCATCGACTCTTCCCTCAAGGATCCAATGGGCTCCCACGCCCTGGCCCCCGACAATTTGCTGTTTTCCAGCGTCCGAGCCGTCAAAGCCCGATTCCCTGAACTCCTCGTCATCACCGACGTTGCGCTCGACCCTTACACCTCCCATGGCCACGACGGCGTTCTCACCGCAGATGGTAAGTCGGTGGACAACGACGAAACGGTGGCCATCCTCACCCGGCTCGCCGTCTTGGAAGCCCACGCCGGCGCCGACATCGTGGCCCCTTCTGATATGATGGACGGCCGCGTGCGCTGGATCCGCGAAAGTCTGGATGCAGGCGGGATGCAGAATGTGGTTATACTCGCATATTCTGCGAAGTATTGCTCGGCGCTCTATGGTCCTTTTCGGGATGCGGTGGGGAGTAAGATCGGGAAAGATGGGATCAGCAAGGCGACGTATCAGTTGGATCCGGCCAACCGCCGTGAGGCGTTGCTTGAAACGTCAATTGATGAAATGGAATCTGCTGATATCGTGATGATTAAACCAGCTTATTACTATCTTGATATTATTCGCGAAGTTAGCGATAAATCACAAATTCCTGTAGCTGCATATCAAGTCAGCGGGGAATATTCCCAGATTCACGCAGCAGCGCGGTTGGGTTGGTTGGACTACGAGAGGACGCGGGACGAATCGCTATTAGCGATCAAGCGGGCAGGGGCTGACATGATTCTGACGTATTTTGCGAAAGAGGTCGCGGAAGGAATTGTCCGCGACCTGGGGAGCCGGTGAACCGGCCATTTCGTGCGGCGACCTCGCCGCGGAGGGTGACAACCGTGGGGCGGCCTTGGACGGGCCAGCCTTCGAACGCGTTGTAGTCCACGGCTGAGAGCTGGGTGGCAGCGGAGAGAGTTCCTCGATAGGTGGGGCCGAAAATGACGAGATCGGCATCGGAGCCGGGCTGGATGGTGCCTTTTTTTGGGAAGAGGTTAAAGATTTTGGCGGCATTCGTGGAGGCGGTGCGGACGAAGGAATGGAGGTCGAGGCGTCCGGAGGCGACGCCGTGGGTGTAGAGGAGGGCGATGCGCTCCTGGAGGGAGGGGATTCCGTTCGGAATCTTCGTAAAGTCTTTGGATCCAAGTGACTTTTGTGATGCAAAGTCAAAAGGTGCATGGTCGGTTGCGACAGTGTCCACGAGTCCTTGGGCGAGAGCGTTCCAAAGGGCGGCTTGGTGTTCGGGCGCGCGGAGCGGGGGGGACATAACGAACTTTGCCCCTTCGAAGTTTGGGCGTTCGGCCAGGGATTTGTCGAGGAGGAGGTGTTGGATGAGGACCTCGACGCGCACGTCCACGCCGCGCAGACGCGCACGGAGAGCCTCCTCGAGGGCCTCGCGGCAACTGAGGTGGACGATATAAACCGGGGCACCCGTTGCCTCGGCGAACATCATCAGGTGGTTGACCCCGGCGGCTTCGACAAATGGGGGACGGCTGGCGTGGTGCCATTCCGGGCCGGTTTTTCCGGCAGCGAGGAGCTGGTTTTGGAGTTCGGAGACGAGGGTGGCATTTTCGCAGTGGGCGGCGGTGATGACGCCGAGGCGGCGCGCGAGGTGGAGGGTGCGGAACAGTTCGTCATCCTCAATGCCGAAAGCCCCCTTGTAGGCGAGGAAGACCTTGAATGACTGGACGCCAGCTTCTGCGATGCGGCGGAGCTGGGCCTCTGTTCCGTCATCAAACTTGGTGACGCCCATGTGGAATGAGTAGTCGCAGCAGGCTTGCCCCTCGGCCTTGGCTCGCCACGTGGCAAATCCCTCCTCCGGTTCCTCATCCCGGGAGGGGCAGCACATGTCAAAGACGGTCGTGGTTCCTCCTGCGATGGCCGCCTGTGTGCCAGTCAGGTAGGTATCCTTCGCGCAGGTTCCCATGAAGGGGAGGTGGATATGGGTATGTGGGTCAATGAACCCCGGAAAAACAAACTGGCCAGAGGCGTCGATGACCTCGGCATCGGGGGGAGCGGTCAGGCCTTGGTCGATGCGGGTGATGGTTTCGCCCTCGCACCAGATGTCCGCCACGTAGCGTGAGGATTCGGTGATGATCTCGCCGTTTTTGATGAGGAGTCCCATGGGCAGGGATTCAATCACGCGGCGTGGTGCAGGTAAACGTGCAAGATGGCTGAGTCGGGAGGGTTGTTTGACGCGTCACCTTTATTTGCGACTTCGAGTGGTGGGACACACCCGACGTTCCATTTTTTTGTTTCCGCGCTTTCCCCGGCGGCGGATTCCGGCTATCAGCCAACAAACCCATCTCTCATGCCCGGCAAAGTTTCCATGCGACTCGACGATCTTGACCAGACTAAATCCCTTGACCAGGACGAATACAAGAAGCAGCTCAAGCACTACCAGCTGCAGCTTTTGAACATGCAGCTCCAGCTCCGCGGGCGAAAAAACTCGGTGGTGCTGGTGCTGGAAGGGCCGGATGCCGCCGGCAAGGGGGGGTCAATCAAGCGAGTGGTCGAGCGCTTGGATCCGCGCCTGGTGAGGGTTTATTCGATTGTGAAGCCGACGCCTGAGGAATTTGCACGGCACTACCTCTGGCGATTCTGGACCAAGCTGCCGGCGCATGGCGAATTGGTTATTTTCGACCGGTCCTGGTATGGACGCGTTCTGGTTGAGCGGGTGGAGGGGTTCTGCACCGACGCGGAATGGAAACGCGCCTACCGCGAAATCAATGAATTCGAGCGTACGCTGGCCGATGACGGGGCGATCATTATCAAGCTCTACCTCCAGATCTCCAAAGACGAGCAACTCTCAAGGTTCAAACGCCGCGAGGCCGACCCTTACAAACACTGGAAAATCAGCGACGAGGACTGGAGGAACCGGCGCCATTGGAGCGAGCACAACGAGGCGGCTGAGGAGATGTTTGAAAAGACCTCAACCGACCTGGCTCCCTGGTCGGTGGTGCCGGCAAATTTCAAGTGGTATGCACGGGTCAAGGCGCTCAAGTGCGTCTGCGAGCGGCTCTCCAAGGCGATCGGAGCCTGATCATGGGGCCAGCACGGCCCGAACCCTCTGGACAGCATCCAACGAAAGGGCCGAAGTGATCACTCCGGCCGCTTCTGCCGGAGGGAGCGGCGCGGTGAAGACGATCGTCGCCGTCCCATCTTTTAATGACGATTGATCCACTGTCCCTTTGGGAATTCCAGGGCGGGATTTGAGCTGGCCCCGCAGGCGGCTCAGCGAGATCGATTCCTCGTAGAGGGAAGGGGCCCGCGTTGCCGTGGACGTTTTTACAAGGAGTTCCCGGTCGGAAATCTCTGCCACAATGCACCCATGGGGCAGGTAGGCCGCGACGCGCCGGGCGGGAGGTGCGGGCGGGCGCGGGGCCGGAGTCGGCACCGGAGCTGGTGGTGGAACGAATGCGGGCCTAGCGGACTCAGACACAGGTGTCGGCGGTGGCGGAACCTCCTCCTGAACCAGGGACCGGGATATGGCCTTCGATGGCGGCACGCCTGCCGCCTGGATCGGAACACGATCAGGACTTCGGGTGACACACCCGACAGCACTCAGCGCTACGACCGTCGCACCAAGGCACAATATCCCATACTTCATCGTGAGTGAAACAGCATGCATGGACGCTCTGGAAAACTCAATCTCCTCGCGCTGGAAATAGAACACTCCCGCCCGTAAGGACGGGAAGGCCGCCTTACGACTTGTAGCGCAAGCGCTTCTTGTGGCGGTTTTCTTTCATGCGCTTGCGGCGCTTGTGTTTCGCGATTTTCGCTTTTCTTGTCTTCTTTAATGAACCCATGGGAATGCGGGACTGCTAGTAAACGACTTTATTGAGAGGATATTCGATGATCCCCTCGGCCCCGAGCGATTTCAGCTGCGGAACGATCTCGCGGACGATTTTCTCTTCGATCACCGTCTCGATGGCGACCCATCCGGGTTGTGCCAAGGGCGAAACTGTAGGATTCCTTAATGAGGGCAGCGCCTCAAGCAAATTTTTCAGACTTTTTTCAGTGAGGTTCATTTTGAGACCGACGAGGTCGCGCGCGGCCAGGGCTCCCTTGAGGAGGAGTTCCAGGGTTTCGATCTTCTGGCGCTTCCAGGAATCCTTCCACGCGTCGTGGCTGGCGAAGAGCGCCGGGTAAGATTCCATGAGGGTATCCACGATGCGAAGTTTGTTGGCGCGGAGGGAGGAACCGGTCTCGGTGATGTCCACAATGGCGTCAACCAGGTCCGGCACCTTCACTTCGGTGGCACCCCAGGAAAATTCGACTTCTGCGCGGACGCCTGCCCTCTCGAAGAACTGGCGGGTGATCCCGACCGCCTCAGTGGCCACACGCTTGCCTTCGAGGTCCTTGACAGTCCGGATCGGCGAGTCCTCGGGGACGACCAGCACCCAGCGGGTCGGGTTTGAGCTGACCTTGCTGTAGGGAAGGGGAACGACTTCCTGGATGTCCGAGGCATTCTCAGCAACCCAGTCCCTCCCGGTGATCCCGCAGTCCAGGTAACCGTGCTCGATATACCGGCTGATTTCCTGTGCGCGAAGGAGCCGGATCCGCATCTCTGGATCGTCCACCGAAGGACGATACGAGCGGCTTGAGCCGGAAATTTTGTAGCCGGCCTTGGCGAAGAGCGAAATCGTGGGTTCCATCAAGCTACCCGAAGGCAGCCCAACCGTGAGAGTTTTTTCATCCATGAGAGCCGGGTACCTTAATCGGAAATTTTCGCGCATGGCAGGAAAAAATCTCCTGTCCACGCGACGGGTGTCGTCGGTTGGGTTTGAGTAGAGCGAGCGATGTTCGCGGGGATGATTCAGCCTCGGAGCCGACCTGTGAATCAGGTCCTTGCCTCAGAGTTTCCGAGCACGTTCTCTTCGGACGATGGCTTTTCGAACTGATGAGAGGAGGGATGCGCTGGAAGTGCCCTGCGAGACGGAACGGTCAAAAGGGCTTTTTTCCCTTTTGGAATTTCGTTTTTCCGCCGCCCGTGCGGCTGGTTTTTTTTTCGAACGGCGGCTTGTCGGATAGCGGCAGGAGGGTGATGGCGATGTCTCCGCTGTTGGTCTCCATGATGCGGGGACCATCGCGCAGGATGTCGAGGAACTGCTGCGGAACCTGGCCGAAAGACTGGCCTTCGGTGATTTCAATGATGCCAACCGAGCGCCCCGGGAGGCCGAGGGCATCTTCAAGGAGTCCGACAATATCGCGCGGGGAGATGCGGGTTTCCCTTCCCGCGCTGAGGCGGACCCACTGCATGCCCCGGGCCGGGGGACGCAAGTGGGGGATCGGCAGTGAATTCGTGGCCTTGGGGGCTGCGGGTTTCGACTGTTTTTCTGGAGTTTCCGGAGCCACGGCGGGGCCGGCCAGGAGCTCGAAGAGAGCGGCGGCGATGTCGGTGGAGTTGTAGCCTTCCTCGAGGAGGCGATCGACGGCCGTGGAGGAGAGGGGTGCGCGGGTGAGGACGTCGCGGATTTTCCCGAGGAATCCCTCGACGCGGCGCTCCTCAACCTCGCCCTGGGTCGGGATGGTTCCCCGACGGATCTTTGTGCGGGTGAAGCGTTCGATAAATTGGAGTTTATAGATATCGCGGCCGGAGACGAACGTGACCGCCATCCCCTTGCGGCCAGCGCGTCCCGTGCGGCCGATGCGGTGGACGTAATCCTCCGCGTCGTAGGGCAGGTCGTAGTTGACGACGAGTTCGAGCTCATCGACATCGATGCCGCGGGCCGCGACGTCGGTCGCGACGAGGAATTCGAACTCCGCCTTTTTGAACTTGTTCATCACGCGGGTGCGCTGGGCCTGCGCGATGCCGCCGTGCAGCCGGTCGGCGGAGAATCCCTGGGCGATCAGGTTGTCCGCGAGTTCATCGACCATCCGCTGGGTGTTGCAAAAGATGATGCCGAGCTTGAATCCATGGAAATCGATGAGTCGGAGCAGGGACTCGAACTTCATGCGCTGTGGGGCCTCGTAATACCACTGCTCCACGGTGGGAACAGTCAGTTCGCGCTGTTCGATCTTAACGGATTTCGGCTCATTCGAGTGACGTTCGATGAGGTCGCGGATCTGCCGGGAGACGGTGGCGGAGAAGAAGACCGTCTGCCGCCCCGATGGCGTCGCCAGAAGGATTTTTTCGATGTCGTCGCGGAACCCCATGTCCAGCATGCGGTCGGCTTCGTCCAGAATAGCCATTTTTACCCCGTCGAGGATGAGCGTTCCGCGATCCATGTGGTCCATGATCCGACCCGGCGTGCCAATGACGATCTGAACGCCTTTCTTCAACTCATAGAACTGGCGCTCATAGGATGCTCCACCGTAGATCGGAACGGCGTGGATGCCTTTTTTGTGGGCTGAGAGCTTATGAACCTCGTCCGCCACCTGTGTGGCGAGTTCCCTCGTGGGGCAAAGAATGAGGATCTGCACGGCGCGGTCAGCCGCGTCACAAGCCTCGATCGCCGGAATCGCAAACGCCGCCGTCTTGCCGGACCCGGTCTGGGATTGCCCCACGGCATCCTGGCCAGCCATGAGGACCGGGATCGCTGCCGCCTGGATCGGAGAAGGCTCTTCAAAACCCAGGTCCCCGATCGCTTTCAAAACCTCGGGAGATATGCCGAGATCGCCAAAACTTTGCTTGCTCATCAGGCATCCCTACATGGCCCGCGGGTATCCGTCACGGGTTCATTCCATCCCGTGAAAAAATTCCTTCAAAGAAATCATTGCAACTTTCCGGTCCCCGGCCATAGTGATGGGCTCTATTCAAGGAGTCTTAGCTCAATTGGTCAGAGCGCTGCCCTGTCACGGCAGAGGTTGCGGGTTCGAGCCCCGTAGACTCCGGTTTTTCGTTTTCTTCAGGAATCCGGGGTTCCGTTGACCGAGACCGAGGCGGTTTGGCCGATGCGGAGGGGGACGGGTGGTTGCCCGGTGACCTGGATGCGGACGGGGAAGCGGTTAGGGAGGCGGACCCAGTCGATGGTTTGGCTGACATCCGGCAGAAGCTGGACGGTTGAGCCATCGGGCACAAAAATTCCCCAGGCGATGCTTTCGACGACGCCTTCGAACGTTTGACTGTCGTGGCCCATGAGCCGGATCTGGGCCTTGCCGCCTTCGACGACGTGACGGAGCTGGGTTTCCTTGAAATAGGCTGCGATCCAGAACGAGCTGGAATCGACAAGGGCGAGGATCTGCTGGCCGGCGGTGACATATTGCCCGGGCGAGGTCGTCACGTTCGTGAGATAGCCGTCTACCGGCGCGAAGATTTTCGTGTAGCTGAGGCTGAGTTGGGCGTATTCGAGTTCGGCTTGGGCGGCGGCGACATCGGCCTGGGTGCCAACGTAGGTGTCCTGCGCGTCCTGGAGGTCGCGGAGGTCGATGACTTTTGTCCGATAGAGCTCGGTCTGCCGGTCAAGGTCCTGCTTGGCCTGGACGGCCTTTGCCTGTGCCTGCTGAAGCTTGCCGGTGGCGGTATTGACCCCGGCGATGTAGGTCGATGGGTCGATCTCGAAGAGGAGGTCGCCTTTTTTGACCTCCTGGTTGTCGCGGACCGGGATGTTGATGATCGGGCCGCCCACGCGGCAGGCGACGCCGACAATGTTGGCGCGCACCTGGGCATCGCGCGTCCAGGGGCGGGTCACGTAGCGGTGATACATCGCGAGCGATGCGATAATGGCCGCCACGACGACGACCGAGGTGACCAGATATTTGGACGGAGGTGTTTTCATGGTGCGAAAAGCAGGCCGAGCATGCATCCGCACAGCACGGAGAGCGCGACAAAGAAAAGCGGAACATGCCAGATCCGGCGGGTGATTGCGCGCCGCTCGAGTTCAAGCACAATGATCCACGCCACAAAAAACCCCATGGCACTGATCACCATCCCCCAAGGCAGGAGGAAGTCGCCGATTTGGAATTCCGGGGTGCGGAAATATTCGATGAGCCACATTTTCCCGGATTCCTTACCTGAGCGGCTAGAGAATGCCGAGTTTCATTTTTCCCGCCTCGCTGATCATGGCCTGGTTCCATGGCGGGTCCCAGACGAGATCGACGTCTGCCTCGTCGATGCCTTCGAGGGAGAGGATTTTTCCGCGGGCATCGGCGGCGATCGTCGGGCCCATCCCGCAGCCGGGAGCGGTGAGAGTCATCTTCACGTTGACCTTGGTCTTGCCGTCATCCGTCTTGCTGACCTGGCAGTCGTAGATGAGTCCGAGGTCGACGACATTGACGGGGATCTCGGGATCGAAGACGGATTTGAGCTGGTCCCAGACCGCCTGGTCGGTGGTTCCCTCGACCTTGACTTTGGCCGTCGCCTCGTCCTGCGAGAGACCGAGCGCGTCGGCATCCTTGAGCTCAATGCGGGCGAGGCCGCCGGGGGTGGCGACGGTGAACGTGCCGCCGAGGGATTGGGTGATGACGACCTCCATGCCGGCCGGGAGGACGAGCGGATGGCCGCTGGGGATCTGGATGGCGTCGCAGTCGCGTTTGAGTGAGATTTCCCGTTGTGTTGTCATGAGTGGAGTTTGATGGTGACTTTGGAAGGTTGCTGGAAGCTGTCGATGAGAGAGGGGCCGGTGGCCGCGTGGGTGTCGGCGTGTTCGCCGGTGAGGGCATTTTTCAGAGCTCCCTCGACGAGTTGGGCGCAGTGGATTTTCATCGGGGGGAGGGGACCCAGAGGGGCGGAGAGGTCGGAGCCGGACATGGCCAGCGCCTCCTCGGAAGTTTTTCCTTTGATCATTTCCGTCGCCATGCTGGCCACGGCGATGGCCGTCTGGCAGCCGAAGGATTGGAACGTGGCCTTGTCGATGACCTTCCGGCCGTCGTCCTCGCGGAATTTGATCCACATGCGGAGCATGTCCCCGCAGTCGCTGCTGCCGGCGGTGCCCACGGCATCGGCCTCCGACATTTCGCCGAGGTTTTTGGGGTCCCGGATGGCGTCTTCGATTTTGTTGTCGTTCATTCGATCGAGTATCGGGGCAAAGCGGGATCGACTTCAAGGCTCCAGGCGTCGATTCCTCCGCGGAGGGCGCGGACGCTGGTGAATCCGTGTCCGGAGAAATAGGCGGCTGCATCGAGGCTGCGGGTCCCGGTGTGGTCGTAGATAATGAGCCTGGTATCCTTCGGGCTGGACGCCATGAGGGTCTGCAGGAGGTCCTGGCTGAAGAGGTCCGCACCGGCAATTTTGACCGCCTCATGTTCCTCGCGGGTGCGGATGTCGAGGAGCCTGGCATTGCCCGAGCGGACAGCCTCTGCGGCCTCGCCGGGGGAGATGAAGACAAGTTCATCCTGCGCGTGGGCTTCGCGGACTTTTTCCAGAACCTGGTCCGGCGAGACCCCTTCATTGCGCGCACAGACGTCCGAGAGTCGTTCCTCCGGCGCAAATCCGCAGCTTGCGCACCCGCCGATGTGGAAATGGCGGAACATCGCGCGCTGGGCCCCGGGAAATTCTTCCAGAAGTTCGCGCATTGTCAGATCCGGTAAAGTCGTCATCGAGCAGAGAACCTAGCCGGTTTGGCGGGGAGATCAACCACGAGAATCTCCACAAGAAACTTGCATCCGGGGCCGGGGCGGATTTTCTACAGGGATGGAAAGAACGCCTGTGACGATATTGACCGGATTCCTCGGAGCCGGGAAGACGACGCTTTTGAACCGGATCCTGACCGAGGAGCACGGGTTGAGGATTGCGGTGATTGAGAACGAGTTTGGCGAGGTGGGCGTGGACCACGAGCTGGTGATCAATGCCGACGAGGAGATCTTCGAGATGAACAACGGGTGCATTTGCTGCACCGTGCGCGGGGATCTGATCCGCATCCTTGGCAACCTCATGAAGCGCCGGGAAAAATTTGATCACATCCTGATCGAGACGACGGGGCTTGCGGACCCGGGGCCGGTGGTGCAGACATTTTTTGCGGACGAGGAGATGAAGGAAAAACTCTTTGTCAACGCGGTGGTCACGCTGGTTGATGCGAAGCACATCCTCCTGCATCTCGACGACAGCGATGAGGCACGCGAGCAGATCGCGTTTGCCGATGTGGTGCTGCTGAACAAATGCGACCTCGTTGCCGGGGCCGACCTCTCTGCGCTTGAAACGCGGATCCGCGCGATGAATGCGCTGACGAAAATCCACCGCACGACGAATGCCGCGATCGCGATCGACAAGGTGCTCGACGTCGGGGGCTTCAACCTTGACCACGCGATGGAGGTTGATCCGCATTTCCTCGAGGAGGAGGACGAGCACCACCACCATCACCACGATGACGCGGTCCAAAGCGTGGGCCTGGAGGCGCCCGGCGACTGCGACGGGAAAAAACTCAACGACTGGCTTTCGACCGTGGTCCGGGAACAGGGGGTCGATATCTTCCGCATGAAAGGGGTCTTCGCGATCAAGGGGCAGGCGGACCGCATTATTTTTCAAGGTGTTCACATGATCATCGACGCGGCGAACGGGGGGGCCTGGGGCACGCGTCCCCGCGCGAACCGCCTCGTCTTCATCGGCCGCAACCTCGACCGCGAGGCCCTGACGAAGGGGTTCGAGAGCTGCCTTGCCTGAGGAACAGTCCCTTGAATCCATACACATGTTCGGGCTTCCACCACTGAGCCGTGTCCGGTAGCCAGCTGATGCCGGGGATGAGCGGGCCAGTGCCCATCGAGCAATCCGGGGCGTGGCCTTTTGTGACCCGGCGCGTCTTTCTGCGCCGGGACGGAAGCCGCCTGTTCTGGCACTCCCGGCATCACCGGAAAGGACTTCTCGTGCCCGAACTCGCCGCCCTGCGCACCGACGAGGCGGTATTCGTGCGCAGCCTGTGGATGCCAAAAAAGCTGAACTGGTGGATCGGGGTGGTTTTTGCCGCAGGCTCGTTTTTATTCGGGCTGGGCAGCGTGCTGTGGCTCATTCCGGGGTTTGCAGCGGCCGTCGGGGAGGGGGAGCAATTGGTCAACGCTGTCTTTTTCTGCGGGTCGATCCCGTTCACGACCGCGGCCTACCTGCAGCTTTATCAGGCCGCTAATGCGGGGGAGTTTTCGGTTGAAGACGAAAGGCCGCGCCGGGGACCCCATCGGATCCTCTTTGGCTGGGATCCATCGAATATTGGCTGGCTGAGTTGCGCACTGCAATTTGTCGGCACCCTGCTCTTTAACCTAAGCACGTTCGCCCCCCTGGTTCCCGGTATGAGCTGGCTGCAGCAGGACCTCTGGGTGTGGGCCCCGGACTTTGCGGGATCGGTGCTATTCCTTGCATCCGGCTACCTCGCCTTCGCGGAAGTGTGCCATGCCTTCTGGCGTTGGGAGCCGAAAAACCTCTCCTGGTGGGTGATGTTCACAAACCTCACCGGCTGCCTTGCCTTCATGGCCTCCGCCTTTTTTGCGTTTGTGCCCCGGCATCCGTTTGCCTTCGATGCGGCGGCCGCCTCGGTGGTCTTCACCCTCATCGGAGCCGTCGGATTTTTCGTTGGGTCTGTCCTCTTGCTTCCGGAAACCTATTTTGAAGCGGAAAATTGAGTTGAGACAGGATTTCCAGGACGGGAAGGAAGGGATGGATGCCAGCTTGAGGCTGGATGTTATGGTCGAGGCGGCATTCCACGGACGACGGAGGTCGTCCCTCCAATTTCCAGATGGCCAGCGCTCTGCCGGGCCCGAGGCCGGCGGAGAACGTCCAGAGTGCCGGTTGAAAATCGCACAACGGACTTGCATCGTGCGCGGCGTCCGATTTTCTAGCGGAGATGAAACAGATCGGAGCGATTCAGGCGGACGACAACATTTTGCACCTTGCCTGGGAGGGAGACAGGCTGGCAGCGACTCCGGTGACGGGCGGGGTTCTTGTTCTGGACCTTGGCACGAGGGATGTGACCGAGCTTCCGGGGCACGGCATCGGGAACGGCGAGTCCGCATGGTTCAACGGCCAATTGGCAACCAGCGGATTCGACGGCAAGGTTTCATGGAGCGGACGCACGCTTCACGCCGGGCGGGGAATGATCGAAACCCTGAAGGCTTCGCCTGACGGAACCCTTCTGGCTGCGGGGCAGGGGAAAACGCTGCTGGTGTTTGACGGCGAGGGCGGGGCGCACCCCGGCCTCAGCGACCTGCCGGCTGCCATATCTGATTTTGCATGGAATCCGGCGACTGATGGCCAGGTGGCTGTCGTCGGAGCCGGCGGAGCCCGGATGTGGGAGCTCGGGGCGTCGGAGCCCTTCGCGCGGTTTGATTGGGGCGGGGCAAGCCTGATCGTGCGCTGGAGCCCCTGCGGACGCTGGCTCGCGACCGGGGATCAAACCCCAAGCGTGCATGTTTATGATTTCACACGGGATTTTCCGCTCCACATCCAAGGCTTCGAGACCAAGGTGCGGGCGATGGCCTTTTCTGCCGATGGGACGCGCCTCGCCACCGGGGGATCTCCCGTGGTGACGGTGTGGCCATGCACCGGAAAAAAGGGCCCCGAAGGAGCCACCCCGATCCAGCTCGACGGCCATGACGGCGACGTGTCCGCCCTCGCGTTTTCCGCCGCCAATGGCAAGCTGGCCAGCGGTGACGGCACCGGGGTTGTGCTGATCCTAACCTTCGATGGGGAGCGGGTCCTCCGCAAGCGCCTGCGCCTCGATGCAGGGATCTCAACGCTGGCCTGGCACCCGGAGAAGGACTGGGTGGGCGTCGGTCTTGAGGACGGGACCGTCTCCGTGCTCTCGCTCGAGGATTGACGCCATGGACCCTCTCCTCCGCACCCTAAAAAAAACGTTTGGCTACGACGCGTTCCGGCCTCTCCAGCGTGAAATTATCGAAGCGTCACTTTCCGGGAAGGACACGTTTGCGCTTTTGCCAACCGGCGGCGGAAAGTCCCTGTGCTTCCAGCTTCCCGCGCTGCTCCGCGAAGGCCTCACGCTTGTGGTCTCCCCACTGATCGCCCTGATGAAAGACCAGGTTGACCAGCTTGAAACGGCGGGGGTTCCGGCGACATTTTTGAATTCGTCCCTGAAGGCCTCGGAAGCCAGGGAGAGGATGCGGGGGCTTCATGAAGGCCGCTTCCGCCTGCTCTACGCGGCCCCTGAGCGGCTCATGCTGGAAAACTGGCAAGCCAACCTCCAGATCTGGAATGTGGCCGCCGTGGCCATTGATGAGGCGCATTGCATCTCCGAATGGGGACACGATTTCCGTCCGGAATACCGGAAGCTTTCACGCCTGCGCCCCCTTCTTCCCGGGATCCCTTTCACCGCGCTGACCGCGACCGCCACAGGACGCGTGCGGGACGACATCATCCACCACCTGCAACTCAACGACCCGCAGGTTTTTGTCGCGAGCTTCAACCGTCCGAACCTTTCCTACCGGGTCGTCCCGAAGGACAAGGGTGTCAATCAAATCGCCGAGTTTGTGCGGAAGCGTCATCTCGACAGCGGGATCGTTTATTGTGCGACGAGGGCCGCTGCGGACCGCGTCGCTGAAAGCCTGAACGACCGCGGGTTCCCGGCCAGGCCGTATCATGCCGGACTGACCGCAACCGAACGCGCATCTCATCAGGAGCTTTTTTTGCGCGACGAGGTGCGGATCATCTGCGCGACGATTGCCTTTGGGATGGGCATCAACAAGCCGAACGTCCGGTGGGTGATCCACCACGACCTGCCGAAGAACATCGAAGGCTACTACCAGGAGACGGGCCGCGCTGGCCGCGACGGCCTGCCCGCCGATTGCCTGCTGCTCTTCAATCCCGGCGACGCCGCCAAACAGACCCACTTTATCGACGAGATGAGCAGCGCGAAGGAGCAGAAGATCGCCCGCGAGCAGCTACGCCTGATGATGCACTATGCCGAGTGCCCATCCTGCCGCCGCCGCGAGCTCCTGGACTATTTCGGGGAGACCTACGCCACGCCGACCTGTGATTCCTGCGACAATTGCCTTGAGCCGCGCGAATCCTACAATGCGACAACCGAGGCTCAAAAGCTCCTCTCCTGCGTTTATCGCGTGCGGCAGGGTGGGCGGTTCGGTGTCGGACTCAACCATCTCATCGAGATCCTCACCGGCGCGAAGACCGAAAAAATCCGGCGTTGGGGTCACGATCAGCTGAGCACGTATGGCGTCGGCAGCGAGCTGAGCCGCCCGGAATGGGCCGCCATCGGGCGCGAACTCCTCCGCATGGGACTCCTCGCGCAGGAAAAAGGGGAGTTCCCGACCATAGCGCTCACGGAAGAAGGCCTCGAGGCCTTGCGGTCACGGCGGATGATCCTTCTTACCAAGGCGATGACCGCCCGTCGTGCCCCCCGCGAGCGGGCTGGGGAGATCACCTGCGACGAGACGCTTTTCGACCGCTTGCGCAAACTTCGCAAACGAATTGCCGACGAGCGCGGCGTCCCGGCTTACGTGATTTTTGGCGACACCACCCTTCGCCAGATGGCCCGGGAATACCCGGAGTCCCCCGTCGCGCTGCGGGCAGTCAGCGGAATTGGGGAGAAAAAGCTCGCCGAATTTGGAGGTCCCTTCACCGCAGAGGTCTGTGACTACCTAAAAACCTACCCAAAGGTTCAATTCTAAGAGATTCCGGATTGCAGAACCGCTTGTTTTGGGGCAGAATCAATGATTGTGATGTCCTTCCCCACCACATCTGAAACGATCAGGCTGCGACAGCGGAAGACAGCGAGCGGGAGCGCAAACTCCGCCGAGGAAACAACGGTGACTCTGGCAGACAAGCTTCGCGAGTTGCTGACGGCAGGTTACCAGCACGACGATATCTACGGGTTTGTCATTCCCCTTCTCATGCAGGGAAAAGTGCGCATCGATCTGGAGGATCGCTCAGAGCGGTTGGAGATGGAAGACGAGGCTCAGCGAATGCCGCGCAGTGAGGCCGTGCGGGCATTTGAGGATTACGTTGCCGCCTGCCAGAGCCCCCCTCCTACAGGGTCTCCTTGATTCTCGATTCCGAGCAATTGTCCTTCGCGATGAGCGGCTCCATTCAGCGGCCTCTCCTGCGGTTCTGTTCATTATGTCAATGCTTGTCCAAAGTGAACAGCATCGGCACTCAGGCATGGTATTCCTGCAGGCTTTTGACTCCATAGCCGGCCTGCTGGATCGCCCGGAT
>JBGSJQ010000126.1:0-18018 GCA_041741775.1 Terrimicrobiaceae bacterium
GGCCAGACCGGCGGTCGCAGCTTCGCGGAGGAGATCCGCCGTGCCATCCGGGGCATTCTCTGCAAGCGTCCAGACCGCGAAGACGAAGGGAAGTCCGGTCCAGTCGAACCAGGCCTGTCCGAGGTCAGTGACCATCCAGCCCGGCTCGATCCGGTTTTGAAAATCCAGAGCAGGATCGCCGATCAGGAGGCGGGCGGCGTGGGGGTCGGTGGATTGAGAAACCAGGGAAGCGGGGATTTTCCAGCAGGAAGAGACCAGGATGCGGAGGAGGTTGGCGGAGGTGCGGGAGGCGGGGTCGAGGACGATTTCCGGGGTGTCGGCGAGTGGTTGGCGGTGCGCGGAAATCACGCTGCGGACCGGACCGAGCGAGCAGATCCCGAAGCCGTCCACAATGCGGGGCGACGGCAGGCGCAGGGTTTCGAAGACCGGGATGAGGGCCGCATCATAGCAGCCTGAGGCAAAGCGCTCGGAGAGGAGGGATGGAACGGCCAGCTCGGCATCGAGGCCTTCCAACAGGGGGCGGGCGTTGAGATACGGCACGCAGCCGAGGCGGAGGCAGCTCACGCGGCCAGCTCGGCGGCTTCGCCGATGCGACGGTAGAAGCTGTCGCGCTGCATCGGGACGCGCCCGGCTTCACGGATCGCCTTTTCCAGCGTTACCGCCGTCTGCTGCTGCGGGGTGAGCGCACCGGCCATGTGGAAAATTTTTTCCTCGATGATCGTGCCATGGAGGTCATCGACGCCGAAGTTGAGCGAGAGCTGGGCGAGAGGAAGACCGAGGCTGATCCAGTAGCCGGTGATGTGGTCGATGTTGTCGAGGTAGATCCGGCTGACGGCAAGGTTGCGGAGTTCCTCGTGAGCGGTGGCATGCGGAATGCCTTGCAGGACAGGACGTGCGCCATCCGGCTCGAAGGCAAACGGGATAAATCCCGTGAACCCGCCCGTGTCGTCCTGGATTTCGCGGAGGCGGCGGAGGTGGTCCACCCGATGGGCGGCGTTTTCGATGTGGCCGTAGAGCATGGTGCAGGTGCTTCGTCCGCCGAGCCCGTGCCAGGTGCGGTGAACCTCTGCCCATTCCTCTGCGGTCTCCTTGCCCTTGCAGATCTTGTCACGGATTTCCTGATCAAAGATTTCCGCGCCGCCGCCGGTCAAAGCGCCGAGCCCGTGTTCGCGAAGGAGGAGGAGGGTTTCCTCAAGGGGCATTTTGAAAATTCTGTCGGCGAGGTGACGGATCTCGACGGCGGTGAAGGCCTTGATGACGAGGTCGGGATCGAGGGCGCGGAGTCCGTCGAGAAGGTCGAGATACCACTCTCCCGGCAGGGTCGGGTGAAGGCCGCCGACCATATGGATCTCGGTGATCCCCTGGGCAAGGGCTTCCTGAACGGTGCGGATGATGTCCGGGGCCGCCAACTCGAAGGCGTGGTCCTCGCGCTTTTTGGCGCCGAACGCGCAGAACTGGCAGGAGAGGATGCAGACGTTCGAGTAGTTGATGTAGCGGTTATGGATGTAGGTGGCGACGTTTCCGTTCAACCGCTCCCGAATGACATTCGCGATGGCACCGATCCCGTTCAGGTCGCGGTTGGCATACAACTCGATCGCATCGGCATCCGAGATCCGCTGCCCGGCAAGGACTTTTTCGGCGATCGGACGCAGGCCGGGGTCGAGGAGACGGAAATTCATAATCAGATAACCATCCTGATTACGAACCCCGGAGGCAAGCCGGATTCAAACTTTCCAGAGCTGGAGGACGCGCAGGTAGTTGGCCCGCTCGAAGGCGGCGGGGTCGGGGGAATTTTTGTGGCTGAGGCATCCGCGCATCTCGGTGATGTCCTGGTAGTCGTGCTCCTGCATCCAGGCGGTGAAGTCCTTGATGAGAGCCTCGAGCGCCTGGGGTCCGTGGCGGAGGATCAGCGAAACAATCTGGAGGATATCCGCACCGGCCATGATGCCCTTGACGGCATCGTGGACTTTGTGGACGCCGCCGCTGAGGGCGAGGGAGAGGTCGGTATTCCCGTGAAGGACGGCCATCCAGCGGATCCGCAACAGCAGCTCCGAAGAGGTGGAGAGGAACAACTTGGGCTCGACGTTGAGGTCCTCGATGTCGAGATCAGGCTGGTAGAACCGGTTGAAAAGGACAAGGCCATTGGCCCCAGAGAGTTGAATGCTTTTGGCCAGGCTCGGGAGCGAGGAGTAAAACGGAGAGAGCTTGACGCAGAAGGGGATCGTCAGTTTTTCCCGGACGCCGGAGACGACCTCCAGAACGCGCGATTCGATGTCCGCTCCGCTTTCGGAGGCGTCGGTGGGGACCTCGTAGATGTTGAGTTCAATGGCGTCGGCCCCGGCCTCTTCCATGAGCTTCGCATGGTTGATCCATCCTCCCGGTGTGCGACCGTTGAGCGAGCCAATGACCGGAATCGACAAGCGGCTTTTGAGGGAGGCGATGTGGTTGAGGTATTCCTCCGGGCCGAGCGAATAGTCGGCGGACTCGGGGAAGTAACTCAGGGCCTCGGCGCTGGACTCTTCAAACGACTCGGTCAGTGCGGCGACGGCGGCATCGTTGGTGAGCTGCTCCTCGAAGAGCGAGTGCATCACGAGCGCGGAGGCTCCGCCATCTTCGAGCCGCCGGGCCGTATCGAGGTCGTCCCCAAGCGGGGAGGCGCCGATGACAAACGGGGACTTGAGGGTGAGACCGAGGTAGTTGGTGGTGAGTTTCATGAGTTTTTCTCCGGCTGACCGCTCGCAGCCATGCGGCGGTAGGTTTCAACGCGGGCGTTGATCTGGTCCTGGGCGATGAGACCGAGGGCGGCGGCGCGCTCCTTGTTTGTTGCCTCCAGGAAGCGATAGCGGACCTCATTCTCGGTGAAGCGCGAGAGCGGAAGCTTTGGCGCCGGGGAGTCGAGGACCAGAGGATTGAGGCCGCTTTCGGTGCGGCGTGGATCGTGGCGGTAGAGCGGCCAGTATCCGGTATCGACCGCCATTTTCTGGTGTTCGAGGCCCTGGGCGAGGTTGAAGCCGTGGGCGATGCAGTGGCTGTAAGCGATGATGAGCGAGGTGCCGGGGTAGGCCTCGGCTTCGGCCATGGCCTTCACCGTCTGCGAATCTTTTCCGCCGAGCGCGATGCGGGCGACATAGACGTTGCCGTAGCTCATCGCGTAGAGGCCCAGATCCTTTTTCGCCCCGCTCTTTCCGGAGGCGGCAAACTTGGCTATGGCCCCGGTCGGAGTGGACTTCGAGGCCTGGCCGCCGGTGTTGGAATAGACCTCTGTGTCGAGGACGAGGATGTTGATGTTCTCGCCGAGCGAGAGGACGTGGTCGAGGCCACCAAAGCCGATGTCATAGGCCCAGCCGTCGCCACCGACAATCCAGACCGACTTCTTGACCAGGTAATCGGCCAGCCGGGCCATGCGCGGGCGCAGGGTCTCGGGGATCCGGTCGAGACGGTTGAGGAGTTCCGCGACGCGGGCCCGCTGGGCAGCGATTCCCGACTCGTTCGACTGGTCGGCGTGGAGGATGTCATCCACGAATTCCGGCCCGAGATTATCGCGGGTGGCAAGCAGCATTTCGCGGGCCTGCTGCTCTTGATCGGAGACAGACAGCCGGAGGCCCAGGCCGAATTCCGCGTTGTCCTCGAAGAGCGAGTTGCCCCAGGCCGGCCCGCGTCCGTCGGCGTTGACCGTGTAGGGGGTCGTGGGGAGGTTGCCGCCGTAGATCGACGAGCATCCCGTGGCGTTCGCGATGATGGCCCGGTCGCCAAAGAGCTGGGTGACGAGCTTGATATAGGGGGTCTCGCCGCAGCCGACACAGGCACCCGAGTATTCGAAGAGCGGGGTGAAGAACTGGCTGTCTTTCACGAGGTCGGTCTTCAGGCGGGTGCGATCCGGTGCGGGGAGGGACTCAAAGAATGCAAAATTCGCGCGTTCCTGTTCCCGGAGCGGAGCCTGCGGAGCCGGGTCGAGCGCCTTGTGGCTGGCATTCGTCTTGTCCTTTGCAGGGCAGACATTGATGCAGAGCCGGCAGCCTGTGCAGTCCTCCGGAGCGACCTGGATCGTGTAGCGCTGGCCCTTGATTTCCGGGGAGCGGAAGGCGACGGACTGGAAGGATTCCGGGGCACCCGCGAGAGCCTCCTCCGGATAGTATTTGGCGCGGATCGCGGCATGGGGGCAGACGATCACGCATTTGTTGCACTGGATGCAGAGAGAGGAGTCCCAGACTGGGAGCTCGTGAGCGAGGTTGCGCTTTTCCCATTTGCTGGTTCCGGTCGGCCAGACGCCATCCGGGGGAAACGCACTCACCGGCAAATCGTCCCCGCGGCCAGCCAGGAGGGTTCCCGAGACGGTGCGAACAAAATCCGGGGCCTCGACAGGGATCGGGAATGGGCGCGGAGCTGTCGCCGTCACGGTGGCGGGAACGACGACTTCGTGGACGCCGGCAACCGACTGGTCCACCGCATTCCAGTTTTTTTGGACGAGGTCGGCACCTTTTCTGGCGTAACTTTTTTCGATGGCGTTTTTGATTTCCGAAATCGCCTGGTCGAGGGGAAGGATGTCGCTCAGGGCGAAGTAGGCGACCTGCATGATCGTATTGATGCGGGCCCCCATGCCGGTCTCCCGGGCAATTTTGTAGGCATCGATGACATGGAACTTCAGCTTTTTGGCGATGATCATCTCCTGGGTTTCGTGCGAGAGGTGATCCCAAGCGGTGTCCGGACCGTGCGGGGTGTTGAGCAGGAAGATGGCTCCCTCGCGGGCGGCTTCGAGCACGGGCTGCTGCTCGAGGAGGTGGTATTGATGGCAGCCGACAAAGTCGGCCGAGCTGACAAGGTAGGGGGCCCGGATCGGCTCCTTGCCAAAGCGAAGGTGAGAGACCGTCACGGCCCCCGCCTTCTTCGAATCATAGACAAAGTAGGCCTGGGCGTGCAGGCCGAGCTTTTTGGCGATGATTTTGATCGTGTTCTTGTTGGCCCCGACTGTCCCGTCCGAGCCCAGGCCAAAGAAGACCGCCTGGTTGAATGTCTGGCCGGGGAGGAGGAAGTCCCGGTCGTAGCGCAGGGAAAGCCCGCTGATGTCGTCCTCGATGCCGACGGTGAACTCCTCGCGCGGCGTTTCCGCCTGCATATCGGCGAAGATGGCCATGCACATGGCCGGCGTGAACTCCTTCGAGGCCAGCCCGAATCGCCCGGCCGAGACCTGAGGAAGCGCGCTCCATTTCGAGCCGCCTTTGGCGCGGATCGTCGAGGAGACATCGAGGAACAAAGGCTCGCCCGGTGCGCCCGGCTCCTTCGTGCGATCCAGCACGGTGATGTGTTTGACGGTGGCCGGCAGGGCATTGAGAAACGCCCAGGCGTCAAACGGACGGTAGAGGCGAACCTGAAGGACACCGGTGCGCTGGCCGATGGAGTTCAGGTGGCGAGAGGTCTCGACGAGGGTCTCTCCGCCGGAGCCCATAACCACAACCACACGGTCGGCCTCGGGGTCTCCTGTATAGTCGAAGAGGTGGTAGGTGCGGCCGGTCAGCGAGGCAAAGCGGAACATCGCCTCCTGCACGATCCCCGGAAGCGCCGCATAAAACGGGTTCGCTGCTTCCCGCGCCTGAAAGAAGGCGTCCGGGTTCTGCGCGGTCCCGCGAATCGTCGGATGGTCGGGCGTCATCGCCCGCTTGGCGTGGGCCAGGATCGCTTCCTCATCCATCATCGCCCGCAGGACGTCATCGCTGAGGATTTCCAAGTCATTGATTTCGTGGGACGTGCGGAATCCGTCAAAGAAATGAAGGAAGGGCACCCGCGAAGGCAGGGTGGCCGCATGGGCGATGCAGGCGAGATCGTGCGCCTCCTGAATATTGGCCGAGGCCAGCAGCGCGAACCCGGTCTGGCGGACGGCCATGACATCCGAGTGGTCGCCAAAGATCGAAAGCGCATGGGTCGCCAGCGAGCGCGCCGCGACATGCATACAGAACGGCATGAGCTGTCCGGCCAGCTTATACATGATGGGAATCATCAGGAGAAGCCCCTGCGAGGCCGTGAACGTGGTGGAGAGGGAACCGCCCTGCAGCATGCCGTGAACGGCACCGGCGACGCCGGCCTCGGATTGCATCTCGACGATTTTTGGCACGTGTCCCCAGAGGTTTGGAGATCCCTTGGACACCCATTCATCGGAAAGCTCCCCCATCGGCGTCGATGGCGTAATGGGGTAAATGGCAATCGTCTCACTGAGACGGTAGGCGACGTTGGCCGCTGCTTCGTTGCCGTCCATGCTTTTGCGCACCGCGCCGGATTGAGTCTCCATGTTTGTATTAGATATACTAATACAAGCCCCTGTAAAGGATATTTCGCAGCCCGATGAGAGTCAGCTCAGGAGCGGATCGGTGCCGACCTCGGTTTGGAAGTCCAAGGCCAGGCGCTCGGAGGTGTGCGGGCGGATGACCTCGGCGACATACTGGACGTGAACCGGGTCGTTCATGTAGGCGTCCAGCTTCTCAAGGGACTCGAGCTCGACGAGAAGGAAGAAGGGCCATTCCATAGACGGGCTGGTCCGGTGCCCGCAGCGCAGGCCGCGAACGGCAGGGATCTTGCTGAGGCGGATCCTCGTCTCGCGAAGCATCCAGGACACGTCGTCTTCGCCGACTCCGTCGCGGAGCTTGAAGAGGACGACATGCTCGATCATCCGGTCAATGCGACCATTCGAGGGCTCCCTTTTTGACGGCGTAAATATAGCCGAACATAAGGATGACCACGAAGCTGAGCATGCTCCAAAGGATGGTTGTGCCGAAAGAGGTCACGAAATCGGCGAAGATCACGGCCCACGGATACATGAAGACGATCTCGATATCGAAGAGGATGAAGAGCATCGCGACGAGGTAGAACTTCACGCTGAAGCGCGGCTGCGGCCCTTCCTCGATGGCAATGCCGCACTCGTAGGCGGAGTCCTTCGTTGCCGTGCGTGTTCCGGCCCGGCCAACAATCAGATTGGCCAAAAGCGCGACCGTTGCAAAACCAACCGCCACCATCACGTGGAGGAGCACCGGGATGTAGTCCTGAATCATGGAGCAGTCCATTACCACAACCCGCGGCCCGAGGGCGAGGGGGAAATTGGGGGAAGGCGTAGACCGGAGAGCGGAAACCGGATCTGGGGGCCGAGGGGGAAATTGACAGGGCAGGGAAATCCGTTCAGATGTTTCGGTTTTAGGGAGCGTGAGACAGCCATGAATAAACTTTTGACCCAGCAGCCTTGGGATGGGCGGGCATGATTGGCACGTTGGTCCAGCGGTTGGGGGGGCTCGTGGCTGTGCTCTTTTGCGTGGTGTCGATCACGTTTTTGCTGATCAGGCTTTCGCCTGGTGGTCCATTTGACGGCGAGCGGAAAATCCCTGCCGCGATCGAGAAGCAGCTGTTGGCGAAATACAAGCTCGACGGGACGCTGTGGGAGCAATACTCGGGCTACCTCGGGGACCTGGTGAGGGGGGATTTGCGGCTTTCTACGAAATACCGGAACCGTTCGGTGAATGAGATCCTGGCGCAGACGCTTCCGGTGACGCTCGCGCTCGGCGGGGTGGCCTTCCTGCTGGCGGCGGCGGGAGGGATCTGGCTGGGAACGCTGGCGGCGATGCACCAGCACACGTGGCGTGATGCGGGAGCGATGCTCCTGGCGCTGGCGGCGATTTCCCTTCCCTCCTACATTGTTGGCCCGCTGCTGATCCTTGTCTTCGGTTTGGAGTTGCACTGGCTTCCCGTTGGCGGATGGGGAAGCTGGCGGGAGTTGATCCTGCCGGCGGTGACTTTGGCGGCTCCGGCCATGGCGGCGATCGCGCGGCTGATGCGGGGCAGCATGGTTGAGACGCTGCAGCAGGATTTTGTGCGGACGGCGCGGGCGAAGGGCCTGCGGGAAAGCGTGGTTGTGTATCGGCATGCGCTGCGCATCGCGGTGCTCCCGGTCGTCTCGTATCTCGGACCCCTGGCGGCACACCTGCTGACCGGGTCGATCATCGTGGAGACGATTTTCCACATCCCTGGGGCCGGCGGATTTTTCGTGAATTCGATCCTGAACCGCGACGGATTTTTGCTCGGAGGCATGGTGATCGTTTATTGCGTGCTGTTGGTGGTGTTCAATCTCGTGGTGGACCTGGCCTACGGCGTCCTGGACCGGAGGATCCGTGGCTGATCCCAGGGCTTTTCGGCGGCTCCTGCGCAACCCGGCCGCCTGGGTGTCGGCGGCGATCCTGGTCGTGATGGTGGCCGCCTGCGTGGTCGGCCCGCTTTTTCTTCCCGCCTCGCTTGGCGAGCCCTCACCCAACCAGTATGCGCCGCCATCCTGGGAGCATCCATTCGGCACGGATCTAAACGGTCGGGACCAGCTTTACCGGGTGTTGACCGGAGGGCGGATCTCGCTGCTGGTGGGGCTGTTTGGAGCGGCGGTGAGCCTTTTTATCGGGACGGCCTGGGGGCTGGTGGCGGGGTATGTGGGCGGACGACTGGATGCGGTGATGATGAGGATTGTCGATGTGCTCTACTCGGTGCCGCGGCTGATATTCATTCTGATTGCGATCAATGCGTTCAACGCCCAGCTCCAGCATTTTGCCTCCGCGTTGGGGTGGGAGTGGCTGGTGGGATCGTCGCGGGTGGCCATCCTGATCCTGACATTGGGCGTGATCGAGTGGTTGACGATGGCGCGGATCGTGCGCGGGCAGGTGCTGGCCTTGAAATCCCGGCAGTTCCTTACGGCTGCCAAGGTCCTTGGCCAGTCGCATGTGTCGATCCTGCTGAGACATCTGCTCCCGAACCTTGGTGGGGTGATCCTGATCTACCTGACGCTGACGATCCCTGCCGTGGTCATCGATGAGTCGTTTCTGAGCTTTTTGGGGCTGGGCATCCAGGCTCCGCAGGCCAGTTGGGGGTCCCTGCTGGCTGATGGGGCTGGAGCGATCAACCCTCTGAAAAGCTTCTGGTGGCTGCTGGTCTTCCCTGCGGCCTGCATGTCGTCCACCCTGCTGGCACTGAACTTTTTGGGCGATGCCCTGCGGGACGCGTTTGACCCAAGGGGGTCTTAAAGGAAAGCCGCACCCGGATGCACCAACCCCAGGGTCAGGCCATTGTGCTCAGCCTCCGATAACGACAGCGGTTTGGTTTTTCATGAGTTGTTTTGTTTGCGGAACTCCGTGGTCAGCATCCCCGAAAATCCCCGATTCGGTTCGTGGTGGGCGTGGACGATGAGGACCTTCATGGATTACACGAGGTCGTTGGTCAGGACGATGCGGTAGCGGGCCTTGCCGGAGCGGAGGTGTTCGAGGGCTTCGTTCGCACGCGACATCGGGAACGTCTCCGTGGTTGGAGCGATGCTGTGACGCGCACAGAATTCAAGCATCGTGTCCACGGTGGAGGGGCTGCCGAGTGGTGAGCCCGACAGGGATTTCTGGCCGAGGATCATCGGGAATGCGGCGACGGCCATTGGACTCGGGACCGCGCCGACCGTGTGCAGGCGGCCTTTGGGCTTCAGTGCGGCAAGGTAGGCGTTCCAGTCGAGATCGGCGTTTGCTGTGTTGAGAATGAAGTCAAAGCGGCCAGCGGCTTTGGCGAGTTCGTCCGGGTTGCGTGAATTGAGCGTCTGTTTGGCGCCGAGCGTCAGGGCTTCCTCCCGCTTCGAGTCGCTGCTGGTGAACGCCGTCACATCGCATCCCCAGGCATGCAGAAATTTCAAAGCGAGGTGACCAAGTCCGCCAATGCCAATGACGGCAACTCTGTCCGTGGGCCGGATTTCGCACTGGACGATGGGATTAAAAACCGTGATGCCCCCACAGAAGAGCGGCCCGGCCGAGGCGGCATCCAGCGCCTCCGGCAGTAGGCTTACCCAGGTCCAGTGGGCGCGGACGCGGGTGGCAAATGCGCCGTGACGCCCAAGAATGGTGCCCTCCGCCGACAGGCAAAGGTTTTGATTTCCTGAGAGGCATTCACCGCAGGAGCCGCAACTGCTCGAAAACCATCCGAGCCCCACGCGGTCGCCGATCTTCAATCGTTTCGTGTGATCGCCGAGTGCGACGACTGTACCCACGGCCTCATGGCCCGGCACGAACGGGTAGGCGGTCATCCCCCAGTCGTTGTCGAGCATGGAAAGATCGCTGTGGCAAATCCCACAGCTTTCCACGGCGATCTCCACCTGCTCGTCGCCAAGCGGACCGGGAGTAAACTCGAAGGGTTGAAGTGGTTGCTTTGCGCCGGTGGCGGCAAGGGCGTGGATGGTGGTCATAGGTTTGCGTTGCTGTGGTTCCGGGAAGTTTGGTTTTCGCGCGAAAATCTTTTTTTCTGGGATCAATATTTAGAATAGCTCCTGCTGGCCAACAACGCCAGCTTTGGCGGCCTCGGCCTCGATTTCCGACACGAGGCCCTTAAACTCGCACTGGCGCAGGGCGGCAAGGAGGGCGGGGTAGTTCGGGCGGACGTGGAAGGACTCCCATGGGGCCGGGAGAGCGAGGTCGTCGTCCAGGCGGACCATCTCGCGGTTAGCGAGGATCTGTTCGCGCGCGGCGGCAATTTTTTCGCGGAGCTTGGGGTTGGTGATGAGCGAGGGGTCCGGCAGCCAGCGGGCGACCGGGCCGTATTCGCTCACGAGTGAAACAGCCGTCTTGGGACCAATGCCAGCAACGCCCGGGATGTTATCCGACGCGTCGCCAGTAAGCGCCAGCACGTCGGCGATCTGTTCGGGGGGCACGCCCCATTTTGCCCGCACCTCGTCCTCCCCCAGCAAGGCATTACCTCCAGCCGGGGCGTCGGTTTTTGCCGTCGAGTAGATCCGGATCGAGGGAGAGACGATTTGGAGGATGTCTTTGTCATTGGTCGCAATAACGACTTCTGCCCCGGCGCGGGAGGCGGCTGTCGCGTAGGAGGCGATCAAATCGTCCGCTTCGGTGTCCGCGAGGCTGAGGCTGGCAGTGCCGAGCAAGGGGAGTTTTTCCTGAAGCCAGTCTTCCTGGGGCCGGAGGTCGTCGGGCATTGAGGTGCGGTTCTGTTTGTACTCCGGCTGGAGTGAGGTGCGGCGGGCGGGGAGACCGGCATCCCAAATGACCGCGGCCCGGTCAGGGCGCACGTCGGCCAGCATCCGGCGGAGGGCTTTGATGTAGCCATAGATGGCATTGGTTGGTTCCCCGCGGGAGTTGCGAAGGTCGCGGATCGCAAAAAACGACCGGTAGAGGTAGTAGTGTCCGTCAACGAGGAGGAGTCGCATGCTGTGGAGAGAGTGCGCTGCGGGAGGGGGGAAAACCAAGCGGAATCGCCGCAGGGCGCAACCGGCGCACGTGGACGTTGGGGGGATAATGATTGGCTCGCCGTCCGCTTCGTGTGTAGATTTCGCGGCATGAAGTATCGCAAATTTCTTGGCACCGACCTCTCCGTTAGTGAGGTGGGCTTTGGGCTGTGGACGCTTTCCACCGGCTGGTGGGGGAATTACACCGACGAGGAGGCTGTTCGCCTGATGCGTTTGGCACGGGATTTGGGCGTCACGCTTTTTGATGCCGCCGACACCTACGGCAACGGCCGCAGCGAGGAGCTGATCGCCAAGGCCTTCGACGGACAGCGCGATGACATCGTGATCGCGACGAAGATCGGCTACGATTTTGTGAATCACGGGGACGGGCGGCGCGGCCAGCGCGAGATTCCGCAGGACTTTTCGCCGGCGGCGCTCCGCCGGGCCACGGATGCAGCACTTTCCCGCCTGAAGACCGGCCGGATCGACCTGATGCAGCTGCACAACATCCGGATGGAACAGGTGGATGACGACGCAGTCTGGGAGACGCTGGAAGACCTGCGGGCCGAGGGGAAAATCCGGCACTACGGCGTGGCGCTCGGCCCGGCGATCGGGTGGCTCGGCGAGGGAGTCCGGGCGGTCCGGGTCCGCCGCCCCACCGTCCTCCAGCACATTTTCAATCTTCTCGAGCAGCACCCCGGGCGCACGATCCAGGATGAGGCCGAGGCGTGTGGGGCGGACACGATGTTCCTGATCCGGGTCCCGCATTCCTCCGGCATGCTCGAAGGGAAATACACTGAGGATACGGTCTTCCCGCCGAACGACCACCGGAACCACCGGCCGAGAAGCTGGCTTCTGAACGGCGTCAAGAAAGTCGAGCAGCTCCGGTTTTTGGAAACCGGCGAGCGCACGCTTGGACAGGCGGCCCTCCAGTGGCTGCTAGCCGATGCGCGCACCGCCTCGACCCTGCCAAACATCTATAACGAGGAGCAGCTTCGAGAGTTCGCTGCCGCTCCCGATACCCCGGCGCTGACATCCTCAGAGCTGGAGCGCATCCAGGAGCTCGTCGCCAACCATTTCGGACTTGAACCGGAGGAGGGAAAATTCAAAGGAACCATGGTGCTGGACGAAGTTCCGGCGTAAAGCGGCTGGCGCGGTTTGTGATGCGCGGAGGGCGGCGGCGTGCAGGTGCCGCCGGCAGCCTGTCGGCGCGTCCTGCCCTCCTGCTCTTTGATTTTGACGGGACGATCGCAGACACCTTCCAAAGCGGCCTGGAAATCCTGAATCTGCTGGCTCCGGAGTTTGGGTTTCGTCCGCTGGCCGCTGCCGACGTCGAGAGCGCCCGCGACATGCGTACCGGCGAGTTGATGAAATTTCTTGGGATTCCAGCCACGCGGATGGGGCGGATCTCGCGCCGAGGCAAAGAGGAACTGGGCAAGCGGATGGAGGCGATTGTGCCGTTGCCCGGCATGATTGAGCTGATCCGGTGCCTGCACGACCGGGGGTTCCGGCTGGGGATTCTGACCTCCAACTCCGAGGAGAACGTCGCTGCGTTTTTGAGCAAGTTTGACATCCGGCTTTTCGAGTTCGTTCACACCTCCTCCAAGCTGGCCGGCAAGGGCCGCGTGATCCGAAAAATCTTGAAAGCCCATGCGTTGAATCCCCGGGAGATCCTGCTGATCGGTGACGAGGTCCGGGATGTGGAGGCCGCCCAGGAGACCGGCGTCCATGTGGTGGCTGTGACCTGGGGATACAACAGCCGGAAGGCCCTGGAGAGCAGCCAGCCCGACCATACGGTGGAAACCCCGGAGGAACTCGCCAGCCTTCTGTGCAAGCAGAATCTTGCCCCAGGAGTGGAGGCCGCGCCATGACAACGCCGCCCGACAAGGGAAAATCCCGCGAGGAAAACCCGCCGGAGCTGACTCCTGACGAAGAGGCCCGGGGAATCTTGGACATGGTCGGGGGCGATTTGTCTCGGAGCGTGTTGATCCTCCAGGGCCAGCTCGATGTTCTGCACTCGCGCGCTCAGGTTCTGACCACGCTGGCCGGGTTGGTGGTGACGGTCACCGGGTTTTCTGGACGCCTGATCGCCGCGACGAATCTTCCCGCACAGATTCTTGTGATCTCCGGCCTGGCCGTGGTGCTCACCAGTGCCGTTTACGTCATTTGGAGCGTGATGAGGCTGCAGTGGGTGACGGCGGTGCTGTCCCCCGACAAGGAAGGCACACTCAAAACGCTCCTCTTGCGTCGCAACCGGAAGACGCGCTGCCTCGTTCGCGGGGGAGGGATTTTGTTTTTCGGGCTTTTCCTCTATTTCCTGGCCATTGCCCTGATGCTCACCAACCCGACTCCGATGACGGTCCCGGTGCGGTGAGGGGATGGAACCCATATTATGGTGGGGCATTCGCCACCCGCTCAAATCACTGTTGTGAAAATCCCTTGAAAATATCTGCTCGCATCCCTGAATTCGGTCGTAGAGTAGGTAGGCAGAAATCTGAAAAATCATTTACTTTGAGATTGTTCCTGCGACTCTGAACGTTTAACGAAATCCGCCTGCTGTGGCACGAGACTTATACCAAAAATGCCGGGAATACCGGGACAGCGCCGATGCGCGCACCCAGGGGTTTTACCCCTACTTCCGCTGTATCGAAGAACCCCACGGGAACTATGTGGTCTGCGACGGCCAGAGGAAGGTGATGATCGGCTCGAACAATTATCTGGGGCTGGCGCAGGATCCCCGGGTGATTGAGGCCGCCTGTGAGGCGACGCGTCGCTACGGAGCGGGATGCACCGGCTCCCGGCTTTTGAACGGAACGATCAAGCTCCACGTCGAGCTCGAAGAGGCGCTGGCCAACTTCCTCCAGCGCGACTCCGTTCTGCTTTTCTCCACTGGATTTTTTGCGAACCAGGGGGCGCTGGCTTCTCTGACAGAGGACGGGGACGCCATTCTGTGCGACCGGGAGAACCACGCGAGCATCATCGACGGGTGCAATTTTGCACCGGCGAAGCTGATTCCCTACCGTCACAATTCGGCGGCCTCGCTACGGAACCGCCTCAAGCGGGTGCCTGAGGATGCCGGGCGGTTGGTGGTGATGGACGGCGTTTTCAGCATGTCCGGCGACATTGCGGATCTGCCACCGTTGGTTGAGGCATCGAAAGAACACGGGGCGTTCGTGTATGTGGACGAGGCGCACTCGCTGGGGGTGCTCGGACCGCAGGGGCGCGGCACGGTGCACCATTTCGGTCTGAACGACGAGGTGGACATCGTGATGGGAACGTTCTCGAAATCCCTTGGCTCGATGGGGGGATTCATTGCTGGCGACTCGCAGATGATCGAATTTCTGAAGCATCGCGCCCGGTGCCTGATTTTTACCGCTGCCCTGGCACCCGCCGTGGCCGGAGCCGTGCTGAAGGCGCTTGAGCTGATGCAGGAAGAGCCCGAGCGGATCGAGCAGCTCTGGAAGAACACGCGCAAGATGCACGAGGGCTTCAAGAGGATCGGCTTCAAAATCGGGACGACCCAGACGCCGATCGTGCCGATCCTGATTGGCAGCGAGGCGAAGTCGTTCATCTTCACGCAGCGGCTGTTTGAGGAGGGTATCTTTGCCACTCCCGCTATTTATCCGGCCGTTCGCTACGGTGAGGCCATTGTTCGCACGAGCTTCATGGCGACCCACACGGACTCGGACCTCGATCGCGTGCTCGAGATTTTCGAGAAACTTGCACGCGAGCTAGGAACATTCGATGACCCAGCCTACGTCAACCCCAACCAAAGGAAAAACGTGTTCGATTTCCGTCTGCCGGACGTCAACGGAGAGGAAGAGGTTCGAGCGGGTGGCGGAGCAGCTTCACGGAACGGATCCGGCGTTCATTCCGCCGTTTCCGGGTAGCGTCGCCAAATACCTTTCGCCGGAGTCGGCGTTTCATCAGAGGCACGGCACGATCACCGCGTTTCTGGCCGAGAGAGACGGGGTGCCTGTCGGGCGGATCGCCGCGATCATCAACCGCTCGCACAATTCGCTTTACGGCGACAAGGCCGGGTTCTTCGGTTTTTTTGAATGCGAGGACGATCCAGCCACCGCCCGCGCGCTTTTTCAAGCGGCGGAGGGGGTGTTGAAGGAAGCGGGGATGGAGACCCTGCGCGGCCCTTACAATCCGAGCATCAACGACGAGTGCGGGCTGCTCATCAGCCGGTTTGATCTGCCTCCTGTGATCGGCCTGACATGGAATCCCGAATACTACGTGGGCTTGGTGAAAGGGGAGGGGTTGGTGCAGGCGCACGTTCTGCACGGCATGAATCTTCCGATGCACCGCCTGCCGAAGCCCGAGAGGCTCGGGCGGATCGTTGATCGGCTGACGACCCGCTCGCGCTTGAAGATGCGCACGATGGATATTTCGCGCCTCGAAGAGGAACTGGCGATCGTGCAGAAAGTTTACAATGCGACGCTGGAGCGCAACTGGGGTTTTGTTCCGATTTCCATGGAGGACCTGCTTGCGGCGGCGGACGACATCCGTGCGATCGCTGATCCCAAGCTGCTGCTGATTGCGGAGATGGACGGAAAGAGCGCGGGGGTGGCACTCACGCTGCCGAATTTCAATGAGATCCTGGCGAAAGTGAAGACAACCCCGCATTGGCTGCGGCTGCCGCACATCTTTTTCCTGATGAAGACGCAGAAGATCCATTCCTGTCGGCAGACGGTGCTGGGGGTTGTGCCCGACTGCCGCGACCGCGGGCTGCATGCCTGGCTGATCTATGAGCAGTTCGTGAGAGCGCAGGAGCGCTATGCCAATGCCACGCTGGGGTGGATGGAAGACACGAACACCGAGATCCTCAAAAATTGCCAAATTGTTGGGGGGGAAATGGAGCGCGATTGGGCGATTTACGAGAAGCCCATCTGAAGGGGCGATTAAATAACTTAAAGGGGAAAATAGGCGCGGTGCTTTGGTGCTGGCAGTCCGCCGCGCAACCGGGTTGTTTTCGCGTGATACCGTAGTCGGCTTCAGGAGGGAGGCCTGGAATCCATTTTCCACCCAGCCAGCGAGGGAATTCCGAAAACGGATTTTGCCCGCAAATCCGGCGAATGGACGCGAATAGAATCAAACTGATCGCGAACCGCATTCAAACGGCGTTTGGATGCTGCTACGACAAGTGCCATCTATTCGCGGACATTCGCGAGATCCGCAGGACCCGATCGGGTTCAGCCGACAGCGATTTTCCGGGGCTTGCTGGATTCCGCCTTCGGGAGGCGGACCGTGAGCAGGCCTTGTTCGCTCGATGCGGAGATTTTCCCGGGATCGATGCTGGGATCGAGGTCGAAGACCCTCCGGTAGCCGCGTCCGGTGGATTCGGCGTAGACCGCTTGTCCGGACGACGAACGTTCGGCGCGGTGGCCGACGACCGTCAGTTTTCCGTCATCGAAGGTGATCTCGACGCCATCCTTGGCAACGCCGGGCATCTCGACCTCCAGCGTGTATCCCTCCTCATCGTGATGGAGGTTGACCGCCGGAACATTGTATTCCACCCGGGAGGCTGCTGCCGGCCGGGATTCGCATAGTGTTTCTTGTGACATGGCTTTTTTTCCTTTCTTAGCTGATGGTGATTTTTCGTGGCTTCGCCTCGTCGGCCTTGTGCAGAACAACGCTCAGAATGCCGTCCCCATAGGAGGCCTTGACGTCGTCCGACTTGACCGGTGCGGGAAGGGCCACGGTGCGGGAGAAGGATCCCGAGAACCGCTCACTGCGGAAGCCATCCCGGCTGCCGCACTCGCGTTTGCCCGAAACGGTGAGCGCACCGTCCTCCAGGGCGATTTCGAAGTCCTCTTTTTTCATGCCAGCGAGCTCAACCTTCACGGTGACCTGGTCGGCATCCTCATAAATATCCAGAACCGGAGACCAATGGCCCGACCCGGAGGTCCCGGCCGCCAAACGGACCGCCGAGTCCATCAGCTCGCGCAAAGGCGAAAGCCGGTCGAATGGCGTCCAAGCCGCCAGTTCTGGTGTTCTGTATCGAATGATGTTCATGATGTGATTTCCTTTCTTTGGTTTCTGGAGATGTTCGCTCCAATGATCATTTAGCGAATTTTGTGCCGGTGAAACGTGGCGCGATTTCACAAAATGCAAGTAGTTTGTAATGAGAGTAATGTAAAATATTGTGAGTTATGAGTGGCGGCTTTAAGTGCCATAATGACTCTTTTCAAAACGACAAAAACACAAAATTCTAGCGACATTATGTCGCTAAATACCCCCTCAGTGGAGAGGCAATAAGAGGCTGGCGAGGCCGATGACAGCGGTGGAGCCGAGAACGAGGAGGGTGAGGCGTCGGAGGACAGGGTCGCCGAGGGAGGCAGCGAGGCCGGATTTGAGGAGGGAATTTGCGACGGCGGCGACGACGATCCCCTGCGCGGCGAGGAGCGGTGTGACCTGGCCGTCGCGGAAGAGGTTGGAGAGTGAGAGGGCGATGGCGTCGAGGTCGGTGAGGCCGGAGAGGAAGCTGGCGATGAGGAGGCCCGCTCCGCCAAACCAGGTGACGGAGGCTTTGACGAGGAAGACCACGACGGCGTAGAGCGCACCAAATTGGATGGCGACTTTGAGGCTGAGCGGGTTTTTATAGACTCCGGCTGCCTCGGAGGAGTGCGGGCCGCAGAAGAATCGCCAGGCGGCGAAAACGGCACCGGGGAGGCTCATCAGGAGGAAGTGGGGAAGGATTTTTATGGCCAGGGGGAGGCTGATGGCGGCGACAAGGAGTTCGACGCGCCAGAGCATGATCGTGCAGGCGATGAGGACGGCGAGCGTGC
>JBGSJQ010000127.1:0-12699 GCA_041741775.1 Terrimicrobiaceae bacterium
TCCGGTCAATATGGTGTTGGGCATGGCTTGAGAATCTGGCAAAAAAGAGAGTGTCTTTGGGGGGGCGGGGGCTGACAAGCGAAATTCGGGCACCCACCCCTCCGTATTTTTTGATCGCCAGCGGGGCTCGAAGCGTGCAGCGATGGTCGCATGGCCATGTCCCAGAATACGATCGCGATCATCTACGACTACGACCAGACGCTGTCCCCAACCTACATGCAGGACGAGGTGATTTTCCCGGTTTTCGGCATCAGCCCCGAAAATTTCTGGCACCGGTGCGGCGAGTTGGTGAATGACCAGGGGTTCGACAGCGAGCTGGCCTACATGAAAGTGCTGCTCGACTGTCTGGAGATGGATCGCCCGACAAACGCCAAACTGCGGGAACTCGGTGCCGGGCTGACATTTTACAAGGGGCTTCCCGAGATGTTTCAGGAGTTCCAAAGTGGGCTTCTGGGCCCCGAGCACCTGGCCCACGGGATCGGCGTTGAGCATTATATCGTTTCCTCCGGGCTGAAGGCTCTCATCGAAGGCAGCCGCCTCGCTCCGTTTATCCGGAAGATTTTCGGGTGCGAATTTGCGGTGGATGACCGGGACCGGATCACGTTTCCGAAGCGGGTGATCAGCCACACGCAGAAGACCCAGTTTCTTTTCCGGATCAACAAGGGAATGTTGGAGATGGAGGAGGACGTCAACGACCACATGGCCCCCGAGCTGCGGCCCGTGCCATTTCAGAACATGATCTACGTCGGGGACGGTCCGACCGATGTCCCCTGCTTCACCGTGATGCGCCGCAATGGCGGGCAGGCCATCGCGGTTTACAATCCGGAGGATGCGACACGGGCCAGCTTCAAAAAATGCTACCAGCTCTGCACCCACGCGGACCGCGTGAAAAACATCGCGCCGTCAGATTTCCGCCAGGGAAGCCATCTGCGGCTTCTGCTGGAGGAGATGGTCCAGGAAATCGCCGACCGCATCGTGCAGCGGCGCCGCGACGACCTGGAGGCTGGAACCGTCAAGGCGCCCAAGCACTAAGGCCCATGAAAATCCAGCGCTACCTTGCCCCCGATGGAGCGATCTCCCATGCCCGCCTGCGCACGGATGGAACATCGGAAAAGCTCTCCGGGTCACTGGATACCGGCTTCATTGGAACCGGTGAACCGGCCCGGATCGCCAAGCTGCTCGCACCTGTTGCCCCGCCTGCCATTTTCTGCACAGGCCTGAATTACCGGAAGCATGCCGAAGAGACCGGCGCGCGGCTCCCCCGGTTTCCCATCCTTTTTATGAAAGCCCCCTCGGCTGTGCAAAACCCCGGAGACCCCATCCTTCTTCCAACATGTTTGGCAAGCCAGGAGGTCGATTACGAGTGCGAACTGGCCGTGATCATCGGGCGCGCCGCAAAAAATGTTTCGCGCGAGGATGCACTGGATTATGTGGCCGGCTATACCTGCGCGAATGATGTCAGCGCGAGGGACTGGCAGGTGAAATTCGGCGGAAGCCAGTGGTGCCGGGGGAAGACGTTTGACACATTCGCCCCCCTTGGGCCCCACCTCGTGACACCCGACGAGATCCCCGACCCCAGCGCCCTGAAAATCCGCACCATCCTGAATGGACAGACCATGCAGGACGAAAGCACCGGCGATATGATTTTCGACGTCCCTTCGCTCATCGCCTTCTACAGCGGAAGCACAACACTCCTCCCCGGCACCATCATCCTCACCGGCACACCGAGCGGCGTCGGCATGGCCCGCAAACCACCTGTCTGGCTTCAGCCGGGCGACAGCGTGACAATCGAAATCGAAAAGATCGGAGCCTTGACCAACCCCGTCGCTGCCGAGGAGCATCGCTAGGAGCAATGCTGTTCACATAAGTGGCATTGGCATCCTGCCGATGCGTTGATTGCCGATTCATGGGCAGGCTGCCCATGCCACTATTCACGGCAAAGGGAACAGTATTGGGGCTGCGAGCTTGCGGTTTTCGGGTTCAATCCTTTTCCGCTTCCAGGCTTGTTTTCGCCTCCTGCAAAGCCGCCATCTGGGACGCATCGGGCGTCGGATAATGAAAGTGCAGCGATTTCAGGGATTTCACCAGGATGTCAGAGATCACGGCGCGGCTGAACCATTTCTTATCGGCCGGTATGACATACCAAGGAGCGGCTTCGGTGCTGGTGTGCGAAAGCATCTCCTCGTAGGCCGCCTGGTAGTCGTCCCAATACGCGCGCTCCTTCACATCCGCCGGAGAGAGCTTCCAGTTTTTTGCGGGATTGTTGATCCGCTCAAGAAAGCGCTTCTTCTGCTCCTCCTTTGAGACGTGGAGGAAAAATTTGACGATTTTCGTGCCGTTGTCGGTCAGGTATTGTTCGTAGTTATTGATCTCGCGATACCGTCGCTTCCAGATGGCTCCTTTTTTTAGGCTCTCGGGAATTTTCTGCGAGTCGAGGATTTTCGGATGGACTCGAACCACAAGAACTTCCTCGTAGTAGGACCGGTTGAATATCCCGATGCGGCCGCGCTCTGGCAGCATAAGGTTCGACCTCCAAAGGTAGTCGTGGTCGAGTTCGCGGGTGGAGGGGGACTTGAACGATGCCACCTGGCAGCCCTGCGGATTGAGCCCGCTCATGACGTGCTTGATCGCCCCGTCTTTGCCTGCAGCATCCATCGCCTGAAAAATGATCAGCAAGGAATACGTGTCAGCCGCATAAAAAATATCCTGCAACTCGACCAGCTTTTCAATATCCTTGCGCAGCTTGCTCGATGCGGCGTCCTTGGATTCAAACTCTCCCTGGTCGGATGGATCAAAATTTCTGAGGCTGACTTTGCGGCCGGGCTTAACGAGGTAGTCGGTGTGTTTCATGGGAAGAAGGTTATATTCTGACGGGCGGCCCTTTATTTAGCGATAACAAACCACGCTGAGGCGGGAGCGAAATTTACCGGCCGCCGGCCGCAGCTGGCTCGAGCGCCATCGGCTCCCCGTGGTCGAGCGCGACCTGACAAACATGAAAAAAATCCCCTTTCGTATCCACACGCCGGATCGCGTGCAAAAACTCCGGGCCAATCCCCTCGCCGAGAAAGTTCATGTATTTTTTCATCTTGTGGACCTGCGCCCGCTCGGGAGCATCGCGGTGGCACCCGCACTCAAAGAGTTCGCGGATATAGCTCAGCACATCCCTTCCGCTCGGACGCACGACCTCACGCCCGGCCAAATGATCCCGGATCTGCGCAAATATCCAGGGGTTCCGGATCGCGGCCCGGCCGATCATCAAACCGGCGGCCCCGGTGACGGAGAGGATGTTTGCCGCCGACTCCGCGGAGGTCACGTTCCCATTGGCCATCACCGGACAGTCCAGTGAGCGAACCGCCTGGGCGATCCGGTCGAAGTGAACGCACGGTCCATACTTTTCCAAAACCGTTCGGCAGTGAACGGTCAGCAAGTCGATCCGGTGCCGCGAAAACACCTCAAGGAGCCGGTCGAATTCGCCCGGGTCCGAGAAGCCAATTCGCGTCTTCACTGTGAAGCGTCCGGAAATGGCTGCCCGAAGCGCCGACAGCAGTTCATCGATCCGCTCGGGGTCACGCAGCAGCCCACCTCCGGCACACTTGCGATAAACCACTGGAGCAGGGCATCCAAGGTTCAGATCCACGGCGGCCACCGGATAGCGCTCAAGCTCGACGGCTGTTCGCGCCATCCACCCCACGTCATTTCCGATGATCTGCGCCACGGCGGGCCTTCCGGTCGGGTTGTCGATGATGGATCGAAGAATCGACCGCTCCGGCCGGTATCCGGCGGTCACCCGGAAATACTCGGTAAAATAGAGATCCGGCCCGCCGTAGCGGGCCATCAGCTTCCAGAACGCCCAATCCGTGACATCCTGCATGGGTGCCAGCGCGAGGAGCGGACGGCCCGCGGAAAACGGATCTTCGCCAGCATGATGCGTTGGCTCAGGCACGCGCAGCGATCCTCTCTTTCGCGACGAGGGCCTACTTCCCGACGGCGGAGAGGGCCCCGATGGCAGCGCCGGCAAAAACAGAAACCCCGATGATCGCTCCGCAGCAGAGAAGCGCCACGAGCACAAGCGCCGCAATCGGCCTCCACAGGTCGGTGCGGTGGACCTCTTTCAAGCCGATCACGGAGTAAACCATCCAGGCAATCGAGGAGAGATACCCGCCGCAAAGGGGGATCAACTGGATGGCCGAGGTCGCCCCCCCGGCATAGCAGAGCACCCGCAGAGTTGCATTGAACGGCTTCTTCGCCCCGCCCATCAAATGCAGCGCCCCGTGCAGGACCCCGGCGGAAATAAAAACCCCCGCCAGCAAAAATAGAGGCATCAGCAAGATCACCCCACCAGACGCTGACAACAGAATCGTCTGGGAAATCTCCGGCCCCGTCTCACGCGCAAACATCGCCGGATTGATCAAGGCCGCCACCATCTGGTAAATCACCGCCACCGCGCTCGTTACCCACGACACCAGAATATAGAACTTGAGCGGTTTCACGAGCCCCCCCTCGGTTGGCATGGCCTGAAATGTCGGGGCCGGCGCTCCAAGGATTTCTTTCAGCGACTCCACCACGACAGGAAAAAAAGCCCCTTCGCCGGGTCGTTCCCACGCCGGACGCACCGACGCCTCCGGTGCCGGCCCCGCTTCTGCAGCCACCGCCTCGGCGGGCACCTCCGGCAGATCCGTAAAGGCCGAAAGCGGCTGCCATGCATCCATCCCCTCGCGCCACGCCAGGTCGGACGGTAAAAATTTGCCGCTCAGGAGGCCTTCGGCCACCTCCTCATCAGAGAATTGTCCAAGGGATTGGCGGTTGCGATTGATGTGCATGATGTCCCTTGAATACACGACCCGACCGACACGGGTCAACGTTGGCTTGCCGTCCGGACGTTTCTCCGTTATCGGGAGGTTTCATGCGTGACACGGTTCTGGTTGTGGAAGACGAGGCGGATGTGGTGGACCTGCTCCGCTACAATCTCGAGCGCGCCGAATACGCCGTGCTGATCGCCATGACCGGCGACCAGGGGCTTTCCTCCGCCCGGGAAAACCGCCCAGACATCATCGTGCTCGACCTCATGCTCCCCGGCCTCAACGGGCATGAAGTCTGCCGCGCGCTCAAAGGAGATCCCAACACCGAGACAATTCCGATCCTCATGCTCACCGCCAAAGGCGAACCCCACGAGCGCGTCAAGGGGCTGGAGCTCGGCGCGGACGACTACGTCACCAAACCATTCAGCCCCCGCGAACTGGTCCTCCGCCTCCAGGCCCTCCTCAAACGCCACCGCATCGTCCCACGCTCCGGAATCATCGAAGTCGAGGGACTCTACCTCGATAAAACAAATTTTGAAGCCCGGCTCGATGGACGCCGGTTCGAGCTCACCACGACGGAATTTAAGCTCCTGAGCCTTATGCTGGAGCGACGCGGACGCACGATGACGCGCGACACCCTGCTCAGCGAAGTCTGGGGCTATCAGAATACCTCTCTCGATACCCGCACGGTTGACACCCACATGCGGCGCTTGCGCGAAAAATTGGGCAAGTATTCCGGAAGGCTGGAAACCATCCGAGGCGAGGGCTACCGCTTCAACGCGGTGGCGGAACCTTGAGCGTCGTCTTCTATGCGGTGGCGGCGATCCTTCTCGCCATCGCGGCCTTTCTCCTCTACTTTGAGGTTTGTCGTCCGGCCTATCAGATTCGGGACGCCCTCGCCCGCCTCGCGCGAAAGGATTTCTCCACCGCCCCCCTTCCCTCCACCCCGGGCCTCTTTCAGGAACCCCTCCGCGATATCCGCCGGATTTCCGAGCTCCTCCAACAGCTCGACCGTCAGATCACCGACGAGGGATTCAGCCTTCGTGCCATCCTCTCCAGCATGGTTGAGGGAGTCCTCATCTCGGACCGCTCCCAGCGAATCCGCCTCGTCAACGAAGCCCTCGTTAATCTCCTCGGACTCACCGAGTCGCCCCTCAACCGTCCGGTTATCGAGGTTTTCCGCAAGCACGACCTCCAGCGCGCCCTTGAAGCCGCGCTCGAAGACGGCTCCCCTCAGCAAATTGAAATTTCCATGGAAGTCTCTGGACCGTCGGGAGGCTACCAAACCAGGCATTTTGACATCCATATCGCTGGGCTGACCCCCCGGCCCAAATCGAAGCCGAATGCCGCGCTTGTCGTCTTCCATGACGTCACCACCCTCCGCGAACTTGAGGCCACCCGCCGCGAGTTTCTTGCCAACGTTTCCCACGAATTCCGCACCCCCCTCGCCATCATCAACGGCTACCTCGAAACCCTCATGGATGGCGCCATCAACGAGCCACAGATGGCCGGTAAATCCCTCGCCGCCATGCATAAAAACAGCCACCGGCTGGCACTTCTCATCGACGACCTGCTCACCATCTCCCGCTTGGAGGACCGCTCCCGCCTTCTGGATTTCCACCCGGTGGATCTCCGGGAACTTCTCAGCCACGTCATCGAGCATCTCGAACCAAACATCACTTCCCGCCAGGCCCGAATCAACATTGACTGGCCCGACGAGGCTCGACCGGCCGAGGCGGACGGGCGCCGGATCGAACAGGTCTATGCCAACCTCCTCGGCAATGCCCTCCGCTACGGCGACGTCGCCCAACCGGTGATCGATATTACCGCCCGCCGGGTCGCGGAGGAAATCCAGATCCGCTTTTCAGATAACGGCCCCGGAATCCCCCTCGGTGACCAGCCACACATTTTTGAGAGATTCTACCGCGTTCACAAGGACCGCTCGCGCGACGCCGGTGGCACCGGCCTCGGTCTCTCCATCGTCAAAGGCGTCGCTCTCGCCCACGGAGGCTGGGTCTCACTTGAAAGCACCCCGGGCAAAGGGGCTGCCTTCACCGTCTCCCTCCCCCACCTTCAAAACCCCAAGACCTGACGGGGGGCGGAAAAAATTCGCAACTCTCCGCGATGATCCGGGTTGCATACGAAGCAACCAATCACTCACCATGAAATACCGATTCCTCATCCTCGCCGTTGTCGCCCTCACCCCGATCGCTTTTGCGGCGGATCCCGTCGATAGCTCCGCCGACATGCCATCCAGCGCCAAGCCTTCCGATTCCAGACCCGGTGGCGGCGGAAAAATGCGGGATAAAATGGCAGAAGGTCTTCCACCTGAGCTTCGCGCCCGCTTCGAGGCAGCCCGCGACAAAGCCATGCAGGACCCCGCCATCCAGGAACTTAAGAAAAAGGCCGACTCTGCCAGCGGAGAGTTCCGCAAGGCCATGCGTGACGCAATGATGAAGGCCGACCCCGGTCTCGCCGAAATCCTCAAGGAACGCATGGGGAAAAAATCCCGCGATGGCAAGGAGGGAAAACGCCCGGAGCCTCCCGGATTCGCCAACCTCAGCGAAGGGGACCGCCAAAAACTCATGAGCGCCCGAGAAATAGCAATGGATGACCCTGCTGTTCAGGCGGCCGAAGCCAAGAAGGAAGCGGCAAAATCGCCGGAAGAGCGCCGCGCTGCCAGCGAGGAATTCCACAAGGCCATGAAGGAAGCCCTGCTCAAAGCCGATCCCTCACTCGCCCCGGTCCTTGAGCAGCTCAAGCCCCCGAAACACGACAAGCCGCCCATGCCCCCGGAAGAATAGGCAAGACGCTCATTGATTTTTTGAAAGCGTGCTGCGGAGAAGCCTGTCAAAGGCTTCTCCGCTCGCCTTGAGCCGGTGCCTCGAAGAAAAATTCAGCGCCGCGGCGGACATCTGCCGGCAGAGTTCGGGATCGCCGGAGAGGCGGGAAGCAGCCGCCGCCAGTGCAGGGCCGTTCCGATCCGGAACCACCAGCCCCATCCTTGCCTCCCGAATCGCCAACGCGCACTCGCATCCCTCGGGACCGGCAAAAATCAAGGGCCGCCCACTGGAGGCACAATCGTAGATTTTGCTCGGCACCACCAATCCGCAAAACTCGTCGCGCAAGGTGATCAGATGCGCATTCGCCGACGCTAGTAATTGCGGGAATTCCGACCAGGGAACCGGCCCCAGCCTCTCGATCGGCGGCTGCGGAACATCTGCCTGAGGACCTCCGCCACACACCGTCCACCGAATCCCCTTCTCCTGCGTCAACTCTGCGGCAGACTGCAGCCCATCAAAATCGTGCGCCCGCCCCAAATTGCCGGAATAAAGCACCCGGAAGCCATCCGGAGCAGGTAGCGCAGCTCCATCCAAACGTCCCCAATTCGGAATCAGCACCGTCGGGATTCCCACGAGTTTGTCCTGCATGCACCGGCCAACGACCACCACACGGTCACATCGCCGCAGAGCCGCCCGGGCAAAACATTGCAAAAGCCGGCAAACCAGTCCCTTTTCTGAGATCACCCCGGCGGCAGAAGCCACCTGGGGATAAAGATCCTGACACCAATGAACATGCCGACAACCGCGACGGTGCGCATAGATCGCCCCGGCACACACGGAAAGCGGCGGGTCCGTGAGAGTCACCAGAACGTCCGGCACAATGCTGTCCCCCAAAGCCCGCCCCATGGCCGCCCAGGTTGCCGGAAGTGCCAGAGTCCGCGAGGCTAGAGAGCTCCTGTCCACCGGGCGCACCAATCGGCGGAAAAACTTCACCCCATTGACCGATTCCCGCTCCGGAATTTCGCAGGAGGTCCGGGTTCCAGCTACAGCGACCTCCCACCCGCGCCGAGCCAGATCCTCACCAAGATCCGCGACCATCGCGCCAACCGCCGAATGCTCCGGCGGAATGGAACGCTGAAAAAACAAAATGCGCGGAGCGCGGCTCACCGGAAGCAACTGTCCCACGCGAACCCCTCCGGCAAAAGCCTATTTTATCGGTCGCGCGGGATTCCCTCCGACGACAGCCCCGTCTGGAACGTCCCGGACGACCACCGCCCCCGCTGCAACAACGGCCCCCATGCCAATCTTCACCCCGGGACCAACCAGTGCCCGCGCCGCGATCCAACTCCCCTCCCCCACATCAATCGGAGCCACCAGCAGCGCAAAACCCGGGCTCCGGTAATCATGCGAACCACTGCACAAAAAAGCCTCCTGCGAAAGACAGACATGGGACCCGACATTCACCTGCCCCAACGAGAGAATCCGGACGCCCTCGCCAATCCACACATGGTCCCCGCAAGACAGCCGCCAGGGGAAGGAAATCTCGACCCCCGAGCGAATCACCGCGCCGACCCCGATCCGCGCCCCGAATGCCCGCAGCACGGACCCGCGCAGCCAGCCTGGCAGCGGGATCGGACACAGGAAGAACGGGATCCGCACCAGGAGCCACAGTGCTTCCTTCCAAGCGGGAGCCCCGCGATCCAGCCCGGAACGGTAGTTGTCCAGCCTCATGGCTTTTCCTCCCCTCTCAGGCGCGCGTCCAGGAGACAAATCGACAGCATCACCTCGGCCGCGAGCCGCTGGAATGTGTAGTAAAGTCCCCGCCACCCATCAAAAAGACACCCCTTCACCACCAGGCACCAAAACACAATCAACAAGGGCGCCAGCCAGCCCATTCTCCGAATCCGGTCCACCAAAGCAAGATCTCCCCTCCCGGCCCCGAGAAGCTTCTCCGCCTCCAGCTCCGCATAGCTGCGCTGCGAGGCAAACCACCGCCCGATCGGCTTCCGGTCGTCGTGGTAAATTTTCACCTGCAGGCTCCCGCTTTCGCCGGGCACGACCGCGCGCTGCGTGTGGCCATCCCGGATGTAGGTCACGTCCTGGGTCCGGTGCAGCACGAAGCGGGGAGGATACAGCGTTCCGCGCAGCGGATGCCCAAACACGCAATACGTAAACTGCACGCTGGCGGCAAGCTTGTCGGTCGAATCAAAGACCTCCAGCGCCGCCAAAAAATCCACTGGGAGGATGTAGTCCGCATCGAGCGCCAGGACCCAGGGCGTGCCGACCTGCGCCATCCCAAAATTGGCCTGCGCGGCAAAGTTGTCAAAAACCCGATCCACCACCCGCACATTGCGGAACTGTGCGCAGATCTCGAGCGTCCGGTCCGTGCTCCCGCTGTCCACAACCACGACCTCGCCAGCCCAATCCAGGCAGGCCAGGCACCGCCCAATATTCTCCTCCTCATTCCAGGTGAGGACCATCGGCGTGACGTATTCAACATTCATGGCTTTGCAAACATTTCCTCGGCAGCCCTCACGGCCTCCTCAACCGGAAGTTCTCCTCCGGCATACGGCACCAGCACGGCTGCCGTCTCATAGGAAAAGGTTCTGCGCCCGTTGGCAATCAAACGCCACAAATTGTTTCGCTGGACCCCCGACCCCGCATTCACGGAAAATGGAATCTGCTCCCCATCGACCCAGGCCGCCCAAAGAAGCAGACCGTTGCGCCCCGCCTTCTCATAGGGCAGAACTGCCCAGTCCACCGCCCGCTCACCTATCCGCCCGACCGCATGCCCCTCGGGGCCGACAAAAGTCCACCCGCCCTCGGGCATGCAGGAATCCGGACGGTGATAAAGCTGACCCGCGTTGTTCTTCGATCCGCTCCAAAAAAAGTGGAACCCGTTCGCCACCTGCCCATCCGGCAGGAGGAGCCGGCTAAATGCTCCGGAGTCCGCCCGCAAGCTTTTCTTGAGAATCGGCGGCACAGGCAACTCCTCGGCGCGGCCGTCGGTCCGGATCGCAACCCCCGGCCTGTCGTCATCCCCGCTGAAGGAGGCTTCGCGCCAGGTATACCACCCCCACGCGGCCAGGTAGGCGCCACATCCAATGGCGAGGATCCCCAACGGAGCCCGGAGCGCGGTCACGCGCGGCATGACAGGGAGTCGGAGCTCCTCCTCAGGCGGCTTCCTTCCCCGCATCCACCTGCCCAGCGCAAAAATGCCTGCAGCCAAAAAGCCCAGAGCCACCAACCCCGCCGGATCATGGATCTTCTCCATGGCCGGCGCACCGCCGTGAATCCCGGCCACCGTAAGCGCCAGCGTCCGTCCGGCATTGGAGACCATGGCCAGCAGGAAACCGGCGAAAAGGAGAAGGCCCCGCGGGATCGTGCGCAGCCGGAAGATTTCGCCGGCCGCAAGGGCAATCATCACGGACGATTGGAGGGAGCGCACTCCGCTGCAAGCCTCCTCCACGCCCACCGTGCAGCTCAAGAGCACCAGCGTCGTGCCCTCCTGTCGCGCCGGAACTCCCGCCATCGGAAGCACGGTGGCCAGAAACGAAGCCACTCCATGCATGAGCGTCAGCGTCAACGGCTGCTCAAAAGCCGTGGGCCACGGAATCCCCGAGGCCAAAAAGATCAGCGGAAAAATCGCGGCGAGCAGATACGATTTGCCTCCTGCCAGGTAACTGCACGCCAGAGTCACAGCGGCAGTCACCCCGGCGATCCCCCAGGGAAAAACCCTCCAATAAAGCGGAGCCAACCGCCCCAGCTCCAGCGGAAGAACCGCCAACGCACTCAAAACAAGAATCCCCCAGGCCAGCCGCCGCCCGCCAAGCCCCGGCTCCGAGTCCGCCCGGCCCGGAAGCCTCTTCCATAAAAAATATGCGGCCAGCGGAAGCACCACCCAGCCGTGGGAGTAATCCGGGTTTTCCGACCACTCCCCGGCACACGCCACAGCCAGCCAAATCCACGCCGCCGCAACAAGAAGAGCGGTCGGCAGCCAGGAGAGGGTTTGAATGTGCCGCGAGGTATTCACGGTGGTTCAGCAATGTGCCAGCAGGCGACAGACTCCGCAAGTCACCTTTAAAATGGCGCCTCAGAACCGACGCGATTTTCCGGAAAAATACCAATTGACTTCCTGCGGAGATCTTATAGTCTATTCGGCTCCACTGATCCGATTTTATGAAACGCACATACCAGCCTTCCAAGCGCACGCGCAAGCAGCAGTTTGGGTTCCGCGCCCGGATGAAGACCAAGGCGGGCCGCGCCATCCTGAGCCGCCGCCGCCAACGTGGACGCAAGCGCCTCCTGCCAAAGGGTGTCGAAATCCACTTCGCCCGCCACACCGCCGCCTGAGCGGCTGCGGTTTCCGAAGTCCGCCCGTCTCCGCGACGGGCGGGATTTTTCCCGTGTCCGCGAGAGCGGGAAGGTGGTCCAGGGTCGGCTCATGAGGCTGGCCCTTTTCTGTCCTCCGGGCGACGCCGACTGCGCCAGAGCCGGGATCATCACCTCGAAACGGGTCGGCGGAGCGGTGGTTCGCAACAAAGTGCGCCGTCGCCTGCGTGAGCTGATCCGGGCCTCGCGGAGCGGATTTCCGACCGGGGGGCTGATTGTGGTGATTGCGAAACCAGGGGCCGCGGGGGCCTCATTTGAAGATTTGAGAGCGGAATGGTTGCTTCTTGCGCGCCGACTTTCTATTTTGCCGCCTCTTGCATGATTTCGTTGTTTGTATTTTTCATCCGCTGCTACCAGCGCGTGCTCTCGCCGCTTCTCCAAGCGATCTGCGGGCCGGGGTGCGGGTGTCGATACGAGCCGACCTGCTCGGAATACTTTATCCAGGCGCTCCGGCGGCATGGATTCCTGAAAGGGCTCGGCCTGGGAATTGGCCGCATCGCCCGATGTCACCCATGGGGCGGGTGCGGGTATGACCACGTGCCCTCCACCTGCAAAACTCAAAACTGATGGACCGCAAATCTTGGATCGCAATCACCCTCTCCGTCGCCGGGCTCTTCGCTTGGCAATGGTATGTCAGCAAATACATGACGCCGCCTGCAGCGCCGGCACCGGCCGCTGCTGCAGCCGCATCCGCAGCACCGGAGGCTGCCGCCGTTGCGGTTCCG
>JBGSJQ010000128.1:0-7907 GCA_041741775.1 Terrimicrobiaceae bacterium
GCTGCCGAGGACGGCGGTGCCGCCGGTGATCGTCCACGTCGCGCTGACCGCGCCGACCTTGCCGCCGGAGCGGTAGATGACGAGAGGGGCCGTGCCCGCGCTGCGGAGGGACTCGGAAGCGGCAGCCTGAAATTGCACAAAGCCCGGCGAGGCGAGCGTCTGGACCGCGACCGGGTTGAAAGAGGGGTAATCGATATTATTGCTGTCGGTGCCGATGACCGAGAGTGTGCGCACTCCGCCGATGGCGGGCGTCCAGTCGATTTTCCACGGGGCGGCGGTGCGTTCACCGATCAGGGTATCGCCTTCGTAAAAACGCACGCGCGTCAAGTTGGTCACGGTGCGGGGGTTGATCTCGACGGGGTAAGTTTGGCCGAGCACGAGACTGGAGAGACGGGCGGGGGCGATGAATTTCAGCGGTGTGTTGAGCGGGGAATTAGCACTGTTCGAGCCGCTGCCGATGGGATCATGGCGGGCATTGAGTGCCTGAAAGGCACGCGCGGCGGTGGCGCTGGGCAGCCAGTTGGCCGCGAGTTTATCCCCCACGTAGTCGGCATAGGCAGTGATGGGGGGAAGGCCCGAGTAACCGCCGGTGATGTTGCCGTATTGATCGTTGGTGGAATAGGTGTAGCTGTGCGGACTGATCCAACCGGCGCTGTCCGGGATGTCTTGTAGCGCAACCGTCTCGCCAGGGTTTGGACCGGGAATCGTTTGCCCGGTGGTGGGGAAACGCAGCGGCACCACCTCGCCAAAATAGCTCCACATCATGGCCTCGCCGGAACCCGCGCCGAAAACCGTGTGGCCCGTGCCCCAATCGACACCATAAGCCACCTGCGCACCCTGCGCGCGGCGGGGGGAAAAGCTGAGATTGGCGCGGCCTGGATTTACGGTAGAATCCAAATTGCCGGGGAGATAAAAACCGGGGATTTTTTTCTGAGCATCATTGAACGTGCGCACCGTGTCCCCCGCTTGGGGCGGGAAATGGTTGTAGTCCATTACCCACTCTCCGCCCTTGAAGGAGAAGTAGGAAACGACTCGGCTGGCCAGAACCAACGGGGCCGTGTTGCTCGTAAATCCTCCATAAGAGTAGCCGGTGTAGATCACCGGAGCGTTTTTCAACTCCGGACGTCCGGTATAGTCAGAGGCGGATTGGAGGATGTTTAACAGGTCGCTCATCCCTCTGGTATCGTCACTCAATAATCCCGATTCTCTGAAACCCATAATGGCGAAGCCGAGGGATTGCGCCATTTGCTGCCAGGCAAAATCGTTACAGACCCCCAGTGTGTTGTTAAAGCTTCCCGGCAGATGAACGAGGATGCCACGCAGAGGTGTGCCTGCTGGGGGCAGCCAGATGCGGGCTTGGTAGCCCAAGGCTTGCTGGTAAATATCAACGATGTTCGCGCCAGGATTTACAATCGTGCAGGCCGCACCCGGGGCATTGCCCAACACCGCGCCACCGGTGGGCGAGGAGAGCTGGAGACCGATCACCTCGTTGGTGCCCGTCCCGTTGACGTTGATGGGAATGGTGAACGATTTATCCGCGAGGTCACCGGCCGCCCAAGAGAGCGTGCCGCTCGCCGGGGTGTAATCCGTGCTCGAATTTGCCGCTGGGGGCAGTGGATTGGTTCTGTTGGAAAGCCAGGACGGCACCGTGGTGCTCGTGGAGTAACTCACCCCAACCGTCCCCGTTGAGCCTCCGCTGCGCGATACGGTGATCGTCGCTGTGCCGGCGCTGCGATTCACAAAATAACCGCGTCGTGAAAATTTCACTACACCTGCCGCAGGTGGTGAAGGATCCTTGATCGTCAGCGTGGCACGATTGGTGGTGCCGAGAGTTGCGCCGCTGGGGTTATCGATCGCCAGATTCAGGGTGCTGGTCCCGTTATAGATAACCCCCTCACGCTGTTTCAACGAAATGGTAAAGGTCTTCGATGCGCTATCGCCCGCCGCCCAATTCAGAACACCGTAGCTGATGGAGAGGAAGCCAGCATAGATATCAGGGTTAAACAGAGTAGGATTATACGAACCAGAATTGGAGTCTAACAACCCGAGCGTAGAGTTGTAGTTGGTGGCGGTGTTTTCGTTACCGATCCAGCTTGTGTAATTGATGCTGGCCGCCCCCGAGCTCCCGCCCGTGCGGGTGACGGTGATGGTTGCATCGACCGATGTTGAACTCGATGCGGTGACGTTGAAGTTGGGGGCGCTGAATTGCAGGGTGCCGGTTTGCGCCCAGAGCGCTGAGGGCAGCGAGAGGATAAACGCGAAGGAAAGCGCCAGCAGGGAATGGCGGGGGCGCAAGATCCGGAAAATTGACGTTGGGACGGGCATGGGGGGGGAATATTGGGGCAACATCAATCTGGATGAAATCACCCCGCATGCCAAATCCTCAATTGTTAAACAGGTTCACCTCTTCGTCATGGGCAGGTGAGTACAAACTCTTGGATTTGTTTGGATCATCCTAAAAAGAGCAAATGAAGAGTTTAGAGTAGTAACACAATGAACAGAATTGGGTTACAAAGAAAATGGCTCTCACCCTATAGGTGGGCTGCAAGCTTTCTGTAAGTTCCTCTCTATAAATTCGGTAAATTCTGTTCATTCTGTCCAATCGCTTTTTTTAGGGTAAGGAGCCCTCCCCCGGGTCATTGCGAAGCTCGTCGAGGGGTTTCTCGAAAAGCGGGCACGACTCAGGGAAGCAAATTCAGAACAGGTCCGGGAAAGATGCCGAGGATCACGATGGCCGCCACAAGAAATGCCGCAACGAACCGGGTAAGAAGCGAGACTTCAATCGGGGGTGCATCGTCCGGAGCCGGAAGCCAATACATGGCTCGGACCACCTTCAGGTAGTAATAGAAGCCGCAGGCGACCGTCACGACACCCAGAACAACGAGGACGATGTGATGCTGCTGCATGGCGGCCTCGAAGATGAAGAACTTTCCAAGAAATCCGACCGTGAACGGCAGACCGGCCAGCGAAAGCATGGAAATCAAAAGTGCAAAGGCAAGAGTTGGAGCCCGGCGGCCAAGGCCGTTGAAGTTCGAAATATCGTCCCCGCCGGTCGCCTTCGAGACAGGAACAAGCACGAGGAACGCCAGGAACGTCATGAACAGGTATCCGATCAGGTAGAAGACAACGGCCCGCCCGGCAAAGGGAGCCCCAATGCTCGCCACACCGATCAGAAGATAGCCCGCATGAGCGATACTCGAATAGGCCAACAGCCTCTTCAGATTTGTTTGCGGCAGGGCGGCCAGGTTTCCGTAGATCAAGGTGAGGCCTGCCAGCAGGGAGAGCACTGGAATCAACTTGGCTGCGAGGGCGGGAGCCGCCACAAACGTCTGCACCACCCGCATCAGGACGACGAAACCGGCGGCCTTGGAAGCCGTGGAAAGAAATGCGGTGACCGATGTCGGGGCACCCTGGTAAACGTCCGGCACCCAGAACTGGAATGGGGCGGCGGCCACTTTGAAGCCGACCGCAACAAGCACCAGTCCGATGCCAAAGAGCAGACCGGTCTGGCTGGCTTCCGGCACCATGCCAAGAATCATTGAGATTCCCCCCAGGCCGGTCTGGCCGGTCATTCCGTAGATCCAGGTGATGCCATAGACGAGGAAACCGGTGGAGAGGGCGCCGAGGATCAGATATTTTGTGCCAGCCTCCAAGCTTGCCAAGCTGCGGCGCATGTAGGCGACCTGGATGTAGAACGAGATCGTCACGAGCTCGAGTGCGCAGAAGATCATGACGAAATCCGCAGCGGAAGCCATCCACATCAAGCCCGCACAGGTGAAGACAGGAAGGATGAAATATTCCCCCAAGCCAGCCCCCGGACGCGAAGCCGGAATGAAACTTTCCACGACCGGTGCATACTCCAGCGAGACGACGAGGGTCAGGATCGTGGCCACGAGCGCGAATCGCTTGAAGACCATCGCGAGGCCATCCATCTCGTAGAAACCGGCTGTCGAGGCCCAAAGCGGCGTCGGCTCCAGGAAGAATGTGCCAACCAGGATGGCTCCCAGCCAGAAGATCGCCATGTAGGCGATCGTCTTTTTGTCGAGACCGGTGAAGAAGGCGTCGCCGAGCAGGAGGACAATCCCCAGGGCAACAACAAAAAATTCGATGGGAAAGCTCGGGATCATGACCATATCGAAGCGGACTCGATGAGTTTGATGAGGAGTCCGGGGAAGAAGCCGGTGACGAGCATCACCACGATGAGGGCGGCGACGGCGATGCGCGGAGCCCCGGAAATCTCAGGCAGGGCGGCCCAGCGGTCGGCAACGGGGCCGAAGAAGACCCTCCGGTAGGCGCGGAGCATGTAGATCGCCGAGATCACGACACCCCAGACCGCGCAGATCGTGGCGATCTGGAAGTTGTTGAGCTGGAAAATTTCTTTGCCGGTCTCTGTGATTCCCATGAGGAGGTCGCCACCGACGAAGCTGCCGAAGAAGACGAGCAACTCCCCGGCGAATCCCACAAAGCCCGGCAGGCCAATCGCCGCGAAGGCCGCAAACCCGAAGAGCAGCCCAAAGGCCGGCATCGGCTTGGCCAGGCCGCCAAGCTCCGAAAAATCGAGCGTCCCTGTGCGCTCACGGATTTCGCCACTCAGCGCAAAGAGTGCCGCGATGGAAAGGCCGTGGGCGAAAAGCATGAGGCAGGCCCCGGTGAGGCTGAGGATATTGAGCGCCGCGAACCCAAGGAAGATGTAGCCCATGTGCATCACGCTCGAGTAGCCGAGCATCAGGTCCAGCTTCCGCTGCGAGATCGTGACGTAGCCGACGTAGAGGATGTTGCCGATCAGGAGCACAAGAAGAAGGTTCGAGAACTCCAGCACCGAGGCCGGAAGGATCGGGGCCGCGATCCGGATCAAGCCGTAGAGCCCGAATTTTTTCAAGACCCCGGCATGGAGCATGGCCGCCGGGGCCGGGGCGCTTGCATAAGCCTGCGGCGCCCAGGTGTGAAACGGAAAGAGCGAGACAAGGATCCCGAAGCCGATGAGAAGCAGCAGGTAAACCCAGTTGGCTTCGGGCAGGAATCCGGCCTTCGCCAGCCCCGAGATCGCCCGGAGATCGAACGTCCGCATCCCGTCGGGCTGGATCAAATAGAGCCCGATCAGGCCGAGCAGCAGAACAAAGCTCCCGAGGGCCAGATAGATCGTCGCCTTCCATGCGGCCGCCTGCCGGTCCCCGGAACCCCAAATGCCGATGAGGAGGAACGTCGGGATGAGGGCCAACTCGTGGAACATGTAGAAGAAGAAGAGGTCGATGGAGGCAAACGCCCCCAGCCCACCCGCCGAGATGAAGAGCAGGCTCGCGTAGAACCAGTGCGGGTTTTTCTCCGGCGTGCGGGCAACGGCCACGGCGGCCAGGGTCACCAAGACAGTCAGCGCGAGCATGACGAGCGAGAGACCGTCCGCCCCCAGCGTGAGGCTGATGCCCATGGATGGGACGATCGGCCAGGAAGAGACGAACTGGTAAACCTGCTCCCCGCCCAACTCGTATCTGGTCAGCAGGACGACGAGGAAAAGCAGGTTCGTCACCGAGGCCACAAGAGCCGTGAACCGTGCGTTTGCGCCCGCGAGGATGAAGGCGGCTCCGAAGATCGGAATCAGGATCAGAAAAAGAAGCGGGCTCATCGGGAAATCAAAAGGTAGAGGATGCCGACGACACCGGCTCCAAAGAAAAACGCATACGCCTGGATATTTCCAATCTGGAGGAAGCGGAGAACAAACCCGCACGCCCAGGCCAGCTTGCTGGGAACCTGAACGACCAGCAGATCAACCACCCAGCGGTCGGCCCACGAGAGGACGGCGGCTCCGCCATCCTGCACATTCTTGACGGCCCAGCCGTAAACATCATCGATGTAGAGGCGGTTGGCAAAGAGCGGGATGCGGACGGGGTCTTTGTCGGCATTCCCGTAGAGCAGCCAGGCCAGTCCGGTCCCCCCGGCGAAGAGCGCCCAGAGAACGGGGTGCAAAAGGTGGGGGACGTGCTCGGGCTCGGTGGTGTGGAAGAAGATGTGCTCGACAAACGGGTAGCCCGCGATGATCGCCGGGATCGAAAGCAGCCCCAGTGGGACCAGCATGACCAGAGGGGACTCGTGGGCGTGCTTCGCGGCCTCGTCGCGCGGCTTGCCAAGGAAGACCACAAAAACCAGCCGGAACGTATAAAAAGCCGTAAGCCCGGCGGTGACGACCGAAAGCCAGCCGAGGAACGGATGCTCAACCACCGCCCAGGCGATGATCAGATCCTTGCTGAAGTAGCCGCTGGCTCCGGGACAGCCGGAAAGCGCGAGCGCCCCGGCCACCGTTGCCAGAAACGTGAAGGGCATCTTATTTTTCAGAGCCCCCATCTTCCAGATCCCCTGCTCGTGGTGCATCCCGACGATCACCGATCCCGCGCAGAGGAAGAGCAAACACTTGAAGCAGGCGTGCGTGAAGAGGTGGAACATCGAGACCTCCGCCGTGGGGGCGGACGCGATGCCGAGCACCATGTAGCCAAGCTGGGAGATCGTCGAATACGCCAGAATCCGCTTGATGTCATCCTGCTGGGTCGCCATCAGGGCCGCAGCGAAGCAGGTGATGCCGCCGATCCATGCGATGACATCCAGCGCATGCGGGGCGGCTTCAAGAATTGGAAAAATCCGGGCCAGCATGTAAACGCCGGCGGCGACCATCGTGGCGGCGTGCAGGAGGGAGGAGACCGGCGTGGGGCCCTCCATTGAGTTTGGCAGCCAGACGTGCAGCGGCATCTGGGCCGACTTTCCGACCGTTCCGCAGAAGATCAGGATGCAGGCCACCGTGAGGTAGATGGGATTCAGCGTGAAGTCCCCCACCCTTCCGATCAGTTCGCCAAACATCAGGGTCCCCGTGGCGGCCCAGAGGAACAGGATGCCGAGGAGGAAACCGAAATCGCCAACGCGGTTGACAATGAACGCCTGCTTCGCCGCATCGGCGGCGCTGTCCTTTTTGAAGTAATGCCCGATGAGGATATAGGAACTCAGCCCGACCAGCTCCCAGAAGATGAACATCATCAGGAAGTTGTCCGCCAGCACGATGCCGAGCATCGAGAAGAGGAAGAGGGCCAGCCCGGCAAAATACCGCCAATACCCCTCCTCGGTCTTCATGTAGCCGAGCGAATAGGTGAAGACGATGGTCGCGATGGTTGTGACAATGACCAGCATCGCCTTGCTCAGGCCGTCGATGACCATCCCGATCGGGATCTGGAGCAGGTCGGTGATCTGGATCCAGTGAAATTGCAGCGAGGTCGCCGGGGCCTCCTGGAAAAACAGCCACCAGCTGAGGACGCAGGACGTGGCGGCCGCCCCGATAGCCAGCCCGGCACTCAGCGGCTTCGAGAACTTTCCAACAAAGAGGATCGCCGCCGCTGCGGCGAGCGGGGTGAAAAGGATGATCCAAGGAACAGTCAGAGTGCTCATCAAAACTTGAGGGTGTCGAGGTCCTCGACGTGGGTGGTCTGCCGGGCGCGGTAGAGGGCGACGATGATCGCCAGCCCCACAGCGACTTCAGCCGCGGCGACCGTGATAATGAAAAAGACAAAGACCTGCGCGTTGTAGCCGGGGATTCCGCCCTGAACGAGGTGGAACCGCGAGAACGCCACCAGCGACAGGTTCGCCGCGTTGAGCATCAGCTCCAACCCCATAAAGATGATCAGGATATTCCGGCGCAGTAAAACTCCCGCCATCCCGATCGAGAACAGCAACCCGCTGACAATGAGGTAGTTGGCAAGTGTTGGCATCTTAAGAAAATTTGAAATGCGAAATGCGAAATGCGAAATGCAGACGGCCACGCACCGCGCACGGCGCCGGGCTTTCCGATTTCCGACATCCGACTTCCGACTTCATTTGAGTTCCCTCCGGCTGAGGACGACGACGCCGATGGTGGCGACGAGGAGGAGGACGCC
>JBGSJQ010000129.1:0-9103 GCA_041741775.1 Terrimicrobiaceae bacterium
CGCCTACTACGCGCGTCATCCTAATTCACCCAATGGCTACTGCGATTTCCCCGAGAAAAACGCCTGGGCGCTGTTCCCCTTTGGCTACGGCCTCGCCTACACCGGCTTTGCCTTCGACGACCTCACGCTCGAATCCGATACCGTCGCCCCTGACGGCGCATTGCGCTTCACCTTCACCGTGCGCAACACCGGCACCCGCCCCGGCGTGGCCGTGCCACAGGTTTACCTCCAAGGCATCCACAAGAGCATCATTCGTCCGCTCAAAGAAATGAAAGCCTTCACCCGCGTCGAGTTGGCCGCAGGTGAACAAAAAACCGTGCGCGTGGACATCCCGACCGAGCTACTCGCCTTCCACGGCATCGAAAACACCCTCAATGTCGAAGCCGGCCCCTACGAGGTCATGGTTGGCTCCTCCGCAGCGGATATCCACCTCAAGCAATTCATCACCGTCACCAAAAGCCTGCCCATCGCCCGCCGCACCGTGTTTGGTGCGACCACCGAAGTCCGCTGATCTCCCGGGGAAACCTCCTTCCGGGCGTCTTCAGGCTTGGGGGGCCATCAGCCCCGGCGCCCTCTGGAGGCCTTGCGCGCGGGCATCCCGATTTTGGGCATGGCCCGCAACGTCGCCCCCGACTGCCAGAAACCCTCGAAGGTGATGGCGTGGGGAATGGCAGGCACCCCGCGCTCGCCCGTATTGATCTGGGCCACCACGATGTCCACCAATGCGCGATCTGCCGCCCGTGCATTGATGTCGATACCCGCCACATCGCCCAATTCGGGAATTACCCCCAGGATCGCCAGTCCGACGTCCTCCGGCACCCGAATCTGCCGTGTTTGGAAGTTCTCGATCAAGCCCGGGTGGCTACTCAAAATCGCGTCCGGCTGATATTCCCCGAACCATTCCCAGAAATCCTCCGTCGGGCTGTTATCAGCGTGAAAGGGTGGGATGGTGGAGGGGAGGAGCTTCCTGCTTGCGTAATACATGTAGGCGCTCTCGATCTCGTGCCCGTGGACTTTTTCAACGTCGTGAAAGGTGGCGATACCAATGCGGCGGTAGCCGAGTTTGCGCAGATTTTTCAAGGCCAACATCGTATTGTAAAGGTGGTCCGCCTGCACTCGGTGCAGTTCCGGCTTCCAAAAGACCCGTCCATGGACGGCCACAGCCAGCCCGTTTACCGAGAACGGCAGTCGCTTGCCCGGACAGCCAAACGATGGCGGAATGATCAAGCCAGCCGTATTTCGGGCGCAAAAAATCTGGCTCATCCGCTTCGCTGTCATCCCCGATTCGTTCAGCCAGAATTCCTCAATCCGGTATCCCAACTCCTCGGCCCGCTCCGTCACCGCATCATAAAACCGCTTCAGGTAGATCTGGGTTCTCCATGGTGAGGGAGCCGCTTGATTTGTCACCAGCGCGATCACCGGCCTGTCGGGCTGACGCTTGCGGATCACCTGCATGACCTGGGCGAGTTCGGCGTTGGGCGAGTAGCCGATCTTTTTGGCGATTTGCACGATGCGCTGCCGTGTGGCCAGCGGGATGCGCGGATGCTGCTGAAGCGCCAACGAGACCGTGGTGGCGGATACGCCTGCAAGCCCGGCGATCACGCGGGTGGATGGACGAGGGGATGATGGGGATGGCATGGCAATGATGAACAGTGACCGCACTCAGCCCATTGAACCGTTCGGCAAGCCGACCGTCGGACAATAGCAGGTCAACGTAAACCAGAATGACTCTTGATTAGGGGAAAGGAAACCGCAAGATTTTTATCAGTTAAAGACGAACCTCCTCCAGTAGCTGAATTCAAACCAAATCAAATAATTCCACACAAAAAGTTATGAACACCCTAAGCAAAACTCTCTGTATTCTCAGTTCTCTCGCAAGCCTCAGCACAACGACCACTCATGCGGCCCTGCTTGCCTACGAAGGCTTCGATTACACCGTCGGCGAACAACTCACCGCCCAAAACGGCGGCAGCGGTTTCGACACCGTCGGCTTTTCCTTCTGGTATAACGCCTCCGGCACCGTCGACCGCCCCATCGAAACGTCCAGCCTCTCCTACCCCGCCTCCGTCACATTCACTCCAACAGGTAATAAAGTGGCCCTCATTACAGATGGAAGCGAATTTTTCGGCCAAACCGGCCGCAATCTGGATGCCACCGCCACGCTCGGAGCCGCCACAGTCGGCACCCGCTACATCAGCTTCCTCGCCAGCTCCACCCAGCTCTCCGCCTACAACCAATTCGGCCTCGGCCAGGACGGAGGCACGAACGCCGTTACCTTCGGTTTCGACTCCGGCCAGTTCGCGCTCGAAGGAACCGGTGCCAGCAAGGTGACGTTTGGTTCCGGTGTCCTCACTAGCACGACCTACATGTTTGTCGGTAAAGTAAGCAACGACGGCGTCAATTCCATCGCATCCCTGAGCGTGTATGCCGCCGGTGACAGCGTCCCCGGGACAGAAGGCACGTGGCAGGCCACCACTGGCGCGTTCACCAGCCTGAACCTGAATCGGGTCTTCGGTTTCCAAGGCCCAAACTCCGACTTCAAATTAGACGAGATCCGCATCGGCGATACTTATGACAGTGTCGTGGCCGTCCCCGAGCCCTCCACTTGGGCGATGCTCCTCGGCGGCCTCGGCGTGGTCGCGTTCCTTCGTCGGCGTAAGGCCAACCGTGCCTGATCAGCCCTGGATTTTCAGCAGACAGAAAACCCGGGAGAAGTCCCGGTTTTTTTATTGTTGTTCAAGCATGTCCTCAAGAGGTGCTGCCGTAACCCCGGGTGACCCCGTATGAGGGCGGAGATGTCAGACCCGGTCAGTGATCTGACGGCTATTCCGTCAGAGTTTCCTCGCGTGGTTCGACCGCAACGATCGCTGTCATCGGACATGAAAGAAAAACACATCCCTTTTCCCGACCTGTCCTCGCTGGGCATCAGGCTTGAGTTTGCCGCCCATACGCACCGGGGCACGGAACGGGTCAATGGCTGGCAAACCGACTGCGTCCCGGGCCAGTCCACCGTGCTGACTGCGGGCGACTGCCGGATTGCCGTGGAAACCCTCACCCGCTCCTGCGGAGCTGGCTGCCTGCTCCAAACCACCTTCAAAGTGCTCGACGGGCATTTGCCCGCCGCCGCCTTGAGTGTGGCCCTGCACTTTGAGCGTTGGTCGGTGGAAAACTATCTGCTCCTGCCCGGTGCCGTTTATGCCGGCAATCGTTTCGTCTCGCGGAAAATCGGTTACCCTCCCTTGTTGCAGGACCCGGCCGATATCGGACCCGACCGACCGGAGATCATCACCGACATCCCCCGCTTGAACAAAGAGGCAGGCCTCTCTCGTCTGCAGCAAGTGACGCGGGACTTGACCACCCCTGCGGTCGGTATCTGGAACCCTAAGATTCAGAAGGGTCTCTGGACGTATTGTCCGGTGGCGACCCGATTCGGGGACATCGGGATTGATATTTCCGAAAACGACACCCGCGATCAGGCGACCCTGCGTTTTCTGACTCCGTGTGTGCGGGAGCGCTTTGCCTATTTCATTGCGGATACGGAAAAACGCCCGAGTCCGGATCAGCCTCGGGACCTGCATCCGGGCATGGTGGTGAATCTGCCGCTCTGGCTCTACCTTTCGGAGGCGGAAAGCGTGCCGGCATTTGTCACGGAGTTTGCCCAGACCCGCAAACGCCATGGCGGCGGCGAGGTGCCGTGCGGCGACTTTCCGCTCTCCGCTGCGGCGCGGCTGGTGGCCGACAAGCACAACCGCGAGAACTGGAACGAACCGTGGGGAATCTACGCGACGGATGTTGGCCATGGGGCAACACCCAGCTGGCAGATCGGATGGGTGGGGGGAGCGATGATGACACTGCCCCTGCTGGCCAGCCCGGACGCAGCGGTGCGGGAGCGCGTCTGGCGGAATCTGGAATTCATTTTCACCCAGGGACTCAGCCCGAGTGGCTTTTTCAAAGGCTTTCTCGAAAAGGGGGTCTGGAGCGACGACAGCTTCGGCAAGGCCCCGACCGGGACGCGTCGCTGGCACCTGCTACGCAAGAGCGCGGACGGGTTGTATTTCCTCCTCCGCCACTTCGAACTCCTGAAAGCGGGGCAACCGGAGCGGGAAATTCCGCTGGCCTGGCAACAGGGCGTGAAGGGTTGCGCGGACGCCTTCGTCCGGTTGTGGCGGAAATACGGCCAGCTGGGCCAGTTTGTGGACGAGACCACCGGCGACATCATCGTGGGCCGCTCGGCAAGCGCAGCCATCGCACCAGCTGGATTGGTGCTGGCCTCGCGATATTTTGACCACCCTGAGTATTTGCAGCTGGCAGGTGAAATGGTGCGCCATCTCCGCGACCATTACCTCGAAAAAGGCTACACCAATGGCGGACCGGGGGAGATCCTGCAGACGCCGGACAGCGAATCGTGTTTTGGTCTTTTGGAAAGTGCGGTGGTGCTGCACGAAGCCACCGGTGACGACGAGTGGCTGACCATGGCCGGAGCGGCGGCGGATTTGTGCGCCACCTGGGTCGTGAGCTACAATTACCACTTCCCCAACGCCTCCACCTTCGGAGCGCTGAATATGCCGACCATGGGCACGGTGCTGGCCAACGCACAAAACAAGCATTCTGCGCCCGGCATCTGCACGCTTTCAGGAGATTCGCTGCTCAAGCTCTATCGCGCGTCCGGCCAACTGCGCCACCTCGAGTTGCTGCGGGACATCGCCCGGGCGTTGCCCTATTTCGTTTCGCGATCAGACCGCCCCATCGCCGCGCCCGGCGGCAATCTGCCCCCCGGATGGATCAATGAACGCGTCAATATGAGCGATTGGCTCGAACCCATCGGCGAAGTCTTTTACGGCTCGTGCTGGCCGGAGGTCAGTCTGTTGCTCACCCACCTGCAGGTTCCGGGCATCTACGTCCGGCCGGACCATGGCGTGCTCGTCGTTCTCGATCATGTGGAGGCCACTTGGCCAGCCGGGGGAAACCGGAATTCCCTCGTGCTGACCAATCCCACCGGGTTCGACGCCGAAGTCACGGTGATGTGTGACGACCCGGAGGCCGCGCGGCCGTTGAACCCGGCAGATTGGTTGCGCGTCATCGTCCCCGCCGGACAGAGCGTCATTGCACCCCTCCCGTATCTGCCTTACCCTTCCACCCTAACCCCTCCTGAACCATGACCCGACAATTCCTAGCATCCACATTTGCCTCCCTCTGTGTTTTAGGGGTGTCCGTCACCGCCAACGCTGCCGACATCTATGTCGCCACGACGGGCAACAACACCACCGGCACCGGTTCGATTTCTGCGCCCTACCAAACGATCCAAAGAGCCGCCACCGTCGCCGTCGCCGGTGACACGATCTACATCCGCGCCGGCGTGTATCGGGAAACCATTACGCCCACCAACTCCGGCACCGCCAACTCCCGCATCACCTACCGTAACTACCCCGGCGAGACGGTCACCGTGAGCGGGGCCGACCTGATCTCTTCCGGCTCCTGGACACTCGATTCCGGCAACATTTACAAGACCCCGCTGTCGGGTTCGTTCTTCACCTCCGCGATCAACCAATCCCTCCAGGTCTTCGTGGACGGCGAGATGGTCACTCTCGCGAAGTGGCCCAACACCACCACCCGCGCCAACGCCTACCCCACCGGCGTGATTCCGCCCGTGGACATTTCCCATCCGGCCAAATCCACCACCACCAGCTTCGTCTCCAAGACCCGCAACACCAGCACCAACACCACCACCGGTGTTGTCGTGGACACCGCGCTGCCCGCCAAACCCGCCGGCTTCTACGATGGCGCCGAGATCGCGTTCCAACCCAACAACGGCGGCTGGAGCTGGGCTTTTTCCGGCGTCGTCAGCTCGGTGCCCGCCAATAGCAACCAGATCACTTTCACCAGCCGGAGTGACGCGGGCAAGGACTTCAGCCAGACCGTTTACGACGCCGCGTCCCGCTACTACCTCTTCAATAAAAAAGAGTTCCTCGATAGCCCCGGCGAATGGTGGCACGACACCACCAACGGCCAGCTCTACCTCTGGACGCCCACGTCCGCCGCGCCCTCCACGCGCACTGTCGAGGTTAAAAAACGCGACTGGGCCTTCGATCTCACCAACCGCAGCTACATCACCATTCAAGGCCTCACGATCGTTGCCGCCACCATCACCACCGACAGCGGCTCGGGCGGCGATGCCACCGGCTACAAGACCGACGGTTCCAGCAACTACCCCTGGCGCACGAGCGGCTATCTCGCACCCTCCACCGGCATCATCCTTGACGGGATCACGGCCCGCTACCTGAACCACTTCACCGACATCTCCGGCCACTTCTTTTATCAGTGGGGCACCGCCACTGGCCTCGTGCTCAGCGGCACCGGCCACACCCTGCGCAACAGCCTGATCGAACGCAGCGCCGGCAACGGAGTCCTCATTCAGGGCGAAGGCAACACCGTCTTCAACAACACGTTCAACGACCTCTCCTACGCCGGCGTGGACACCGCCGCCATTAACACCGTCACCGCTACCAACACCAGCTACCCCAACGGCCGCAGCACCGATCACGACATCGGCTACAATACGATCAACCGCGTCGGCCGCTCCGGCATCACCCCGCGCACGATGGGCAACTCCAATGCCGCCGGAGGTCAGTTCAAGGCCCGCATCCACCACAACGTCATGTCCAATTTCGGCCTCCAGGACTGGGACGTCGGCGGCCTTTATGCTGCCGTTGGGGACATGCGCTTCACCCGCATCGACCACAACATCGCCTCCGATGGGGTCGGCTTCATTTCCGCCGGCCTCTACCTCGACTACACCAAGAACGCCATCATCGACCACAACGTCGTCTGGAACGTCGAGTGGGGTATCAAGCTCCAGGGTGAGAACGGCGGCCTCAACAACACCCTCGTTTACAACAACACCGCCAGCGTCATCAACACCTCGGGGGTCTCCTACGGCCCCTTCGGCATCGGCAACAGCAGCGGCACCAACGTCGGCACCGTCCTGCGCAACAACATCCTCAGCGTCATCACCCCGCCCACCGCCTCCGGTTACAACGCCATCAGCCCCGCCAATTTCACCTCCGCCGAGATCGTCAACAACCTCCTCTGGGACGGCGTCGCCAACTCCGGGACCGATCCGAAATTCGTCGCCCGCTCCACCGCACTCGGGGCGGCCAACGTCAACTACCAGCTCCAAGCCGGCTCCGCCGCCATCGACACCGGCAGCGTCATCGGCACTTACACGCGCGACGGCGTCACCATCCCGTCCTTCTCCGCTGCCTTCTCCGGCTCCGCGCCCGATCGCGGTGCCTACGAATATGGGGTTCCCGCCTGGACGGCTGGGGCCAACGATACCCAGTGCTTCCCGCCCGAGTTCTCTCCCGCCCCGGGCGACTACACCTCCGCCGTCACCCTCACCCTGACGTCTCCGACCTCCGGTGCCGCCATCCGCTACACCACCGACGGCAGCACCCCGACCGCTTCCACCGGCACCCTCTACACCGGTCCCTTTATTGTTTCGAGCAGTGCAACCGTGCGAGCGATTGCCACTGGCGCGGGCCTGACGGACAGCACCGTCACGCTCGGCACCTATGATATTCTTAGGCTCGGAGTGAAGGGCAACAACACCAGCGTCGCCCTGCATGACGCCACGCCCGTCCTGTCGAACCACACCGACTTCGGCAACGCCGAGATCGGTTTCAACACCGTCACCCGCACCTACACCCTCACCAACCTCAGCGCGAGCAGCCTCTCCCTCAGCGGTGCCACGCCCGTCACCGTCACCGGTTCCACCGCCTTCACTGTCCTCAACCAGCCGGCGCTCACCCTCGCCGCTGGTGCGTCCACCACGTTTTCCATCCGCTTTGCCCCGTCCGCCCTTGGCACAGAAAGCGCCTCCGTAAACATCGCCCAAGCCAGCCTCCCCGGCGGTATCTACGACTTCGCCATCGGCGGCACCGCCGTTGGTGCCCAGCCCGACCATCAACTCGCCCCCGACACCCTTGCCATTTCCCGACCTGCCGGTGCCAGCTCCACTGCGCCCTTGGTCCTTCGCAATAGCGGTCGCGCCCCGCTCACTTGGTCACTCAGCCTCCCGGCCTCCACGGGAACCACGTTTAGCATCGCCGACAGCGCCACCGGCGGCCCGGCCTTCTCCTGGCTCGACACCACCACCGGCGGCACCTCCATCCTCGCCAATCAGGACGACACCACCAGCTCCGCGATCAACCTCGGTTTTTCCTTCCCGTATCTGGGCGGCACCTACAGCCAGATCCAGGTCTGCTCCAACGGCTTCGTGTCCCTGGTTCCAACCACGATCCAGTCCTATAACAACAGCAGCCTCCCCACCACGGCCCTTCCGGCTGTGGCGATCGCGCTCTTTTGGGACGACCTCCGGCTCGACGGCAGCTCCTCGATCACCTGGAAACAGATCGACGCTCAGACCTGGGCCGTCTCCTTCAACAATGTGCCCCGTTACGGCAGGACTAACGAACGCATCACTGCCCAGCTCATCCTGAAATCCGACGGCTCGATCAAACTCCAATACCTCCACAACAGCACCGCCGCCAGCTACACCATTGGTTACCAGCGCAGCACGAGCGACGGCTACACCCTGGCCAATAACACCGCCTACCTCGCCACGGGGCTCGCCATCAACCGGGCCATCACGCTCCAGCCTCCGGTCAGCTGGATCACCACCGCCACCCCCGCCTCCGGCACCCTCGCTGCCGGGGCCTCCCAAACCATCGCTCTCACGATCAACACCACCGGTCTCACCAACGGCGGCACCTTCTCGGCCAACGTCACCCTCAGCACCAACGAGCTCGACGACCCTACCACCATCATTCCGGTCTCGCTCCTTGTTACCAACCTGCCGTCTCCCCCCGCCGGACTCCAACTCACCGCTAATTCTTCCACCGAGATCGGTCTCACCTGGAGCGACCTGGCCAACAACGAAACCGCCTACCTCGTCGAGCGCAGCAACGATGGCAGCACCGGCTGGACCCAGATCGCCCAGCTCGCCGCTGATTCCACCGCCTACCTCGACTCCGGCCTGCCCTCCGGCGCCATCCGCTACTACCGCGTTCGCGCCCGCAATGCCTCCGGCGACTCCGCCTACTCC
>JBGSJQ010000130.1:0-6425 GCA_041741775.1 Terrimicrobiaceae bacterium
CGGAGGGCTGGGTCCGACGACGGATGACGTCACGCGTGAGGTGGTGGCAGGGCTGCTGGGCCGGGAACTGCTCCCGAGCGAGGACGTGCGGCGGGACATCGAGGAGCTTCTGGCCGCAAGGGGATTCGCCTTGCGGGAGCGGATGCTGCGCCAGACGATGGTGCCCTCGGGAGCCACCGTGCTCCGCAATCGCCAGGGAACAGCCCCCGGGCTTTACCTTCCCTCCACCTCGACGTCCCCTCACCTCTTCCTGCTGCCCGGCCCCCCTCGCGAACTGCATCCGATGTTCGAGGAATCTGCCCTGCCCATCCTTCGCGAGATCGCTGGAGGCCTACCGTGCCGCGAGTGCCGTGTTTACAAGATTGTCGGTCTTGGCGAAAGCGCGGTGGAGGAAATGGTGGGGTTCGGGCTTTCGCAGAGGCCGGACCTTGAGGTCGGCTATTGCGCGCGGCCGAATGAAGTGGATTTGCGGATCATCGGAAGTCCGGAAATCCTCGACGAGGTCGAGCCAGGGATCCTCCGCGCCGTCGGGACATGCCTGGTCTCGAGCCGCGGAGAGATGCTCGAAGTGTGGGTGGTGGACTCTCTGCGGAATTCGGGCCTCACGCTCTCGCTTGCGGAGTCCTGCACCGGAGGCCTCCTGGCCCATCGCATCACGAATGTCCCGGGTGCCTCGGAAATCTTTTTGCGGGGTTTCGTGACCTACTCCAATGCGGCAAAAGTCGGTGATCTGGGGGTTCCCGCCGCACTCATCGAGGAGCATGGAGCCGTGAGCGAACCCGTGGCTCTCGCAATGGCGGAGGGCGCAATAAACCGCTCGGGCAGTGATTTTTCGTTGTCGATCACGGGGATCGCCGGTCCAGCCGGTGGAACTCCAGAGAAGCCAACGGGAACGGTCTTCACTGCGCTCGCGGCAAAACAAGGCGCATCGATTTGCCGGAAGCACCGGTTTCTTCGTGACCGCGAAACCTTCAAACAGCTCGCCACTCAGGCCGCTCTCGACATGCTCCGTCAGGAGCTGTTGCGCAGCGTCAGGGCTTAGCCGGCTGACGCGCGGGGATGGGCGGCCTCGTAGGCGCGTTTGAGGCGGTCGATCGTGACGTGCGTGTAGATTTGGGTGGTGGACAGGCTGGCGTGTCCGAGGAGGGTCTGGACACTTCGCAGGTCGGCTCCATTGTCGAGAAGATGGGTCGCGAAGCTGTGGCGCAGCTTGTGGGGGGAAAGGTTCGCGGGCAGCCCGGCCTGTATGAGGCGGGAACGGACCATCGCCCAGATGCTGCGGGCCGAAAGACGGCGGCGGGATTTGTTCAGAAACAGCGGACCGTGGTGGACGCGCGCCTGCTGGCGATAGCGTGAAATCGCCTCGAGCGCCGGAGTGCCGACCGGACACATCCTCTCCCGGGCTCCCTTCCCCGTCACGCGGGCCGTCTCGCCAATCACATCGACATCGCCAGCATCCAGCCCGGCCAATTCGGAAAGCCGCATCCCGGTCGAGTAGAAAAGCTCGATGATCGCCGTGTCGCGGGCCGCCAGCCACTCCGGCGCCTGCCGGGATTTTTCCTGTTTGGCCGGCGTGTCGATGAGCGTGAGTGCCTGCGGGGCCGTGAGGAAGCGCGGCAACTGTTTTTCGGCTTTTGGGAGAAGGACTTCGCGGAGGACATTCTTTGGGATTTCGTTCCGGGCATGAAGGAACGTGTAAAAGGCCCGGAGGGAGGAAATCCGAAGGCGGATGCTGGTGCGCGCCATGTCGCGCTTCATCATGTCGAGCATCCAGGCCCGGTAGTCGTCTGCCTTCAATGCCCGCCAGTGTCCATCGGGCCGAAACCGCCGGAACGCCTCGATCGCAGTGCGGTATGTCGTCACCGTGCGCGGAGACGAGTTCTTCTCCGCTTCGAGGTGCGTGAGAAAATCGCGGACCAGCCGGTCCGGGACCGGCTTGGCTGCGCTGCGGGATTCCGGTTTTTTAGGCCTTGGCACCCAGCGGAGCCGGCAGTGGGGGCTGACCGGTGTGGTCCACCTGACCGGCGCGGGAGGTGGCGCGTTCGAATTTCAGCGTGGCGCAACGGGTCTCCACTCCGTCCGGGGATGTGGCCACAATCGGGATTTCGTAGTTCCCGTCGGGGAAGACGAAATGAAAGCGGAACGAGCCATCCGGGGAGAGAGAAATCGGTTTTCCATCGATGGTGACCTTCGCATCGGGGTGGGTGCCACCGTAGAAAATGACCTCGGCATTGACGTGCATGTGAAACCCGCGATTCGCGAACCCTCCGGTGTTTTCAGATCCGCCCCAGCTTGAGGTCTCGGCATGGCCCCAACTCGTGACGGCGGCCTGCGACCAGCTCGAGAGTGCGGCCTCGGACCAGCTCGAGAGATTGGCCCCGGCCCAGGAGGACGTGGCGGCCTGCAGCCAGCTCGAGAGCGCGGCAGTATTCCATGACGTGACACCGGATTCGGTAAACGACGATCGTGCAGCCTGAAGCCAGCTTGAGAGGGCGGCAGCTCCCCAGGATGATTGTGCGCCGGCAGACCAGCTGTTCTCTCCCCCGGCCCAGGATGATTGAGCGGCAGCCGCCCAACTGGTTAAAGCCGCGGCAGCCCAGCTTGAGAGGGCGGCAGGCGACCATGAGGACGATCCGGTGATCGAGCTCAGCGCGCTGAACAGGCTGGACTCCTCCGGTCCCCAGGGAGACGAGGCAAGCAATTCGCTGCCACCGGCCGAGTGGAGGCGCTCGCCGAGGCGCTGGGTGATCCGGGAGCTCATCTCCTCCGAACTGAGCGACAGGCCCTGCATCTCTTCCAAAAACTCGCGGCCGAGAAGCGCCTCGAGAACGACCCGTTCGTCGGGGTTGATCGAGAGCCCATTCATGGAATCCAATGCAAAAAGTTTGCCGTCCTTTTGGAGTCGACCGAGGGCCTGGATCAGCGTCTCGCCATCGCGCATGGTCGTGTGGATATTTTCCATGAGCTTCTGGAAACTCAGGTGGAGGGGGATTGTCGCGTAGTCGAACTGATCCGATCCCGACATGCTGTCGCGCGGGGTGCGGACGGTGACCGAGCTGGCGATGGGATGCCACTGGGAGCCCCGGTTGTAGCCGATTTCAACCGTGTATTCGGCGTCGGATTCCTTCACCGGGATGTACCAGTTCCGCGTCTCAAACGGGACCTCAATCTCGCTCTCTACCGTGGATTCCCCACAGGTGACTTTCAGAAAGGTTTTCCCGCCGGGGTGCTTGGCAATGTCGATATCCCAATAGGTGAACAGCCAGTGCGGCTCCTGCGCCACAAGGAAAATCGTCTCGGCCCCGTAGGAGCGCGGAAGGTCACCAAGATCCTCCAGGACAGCCAATGTGGGATCCACTGGCTCCTTCTCGTCGGAGGCCGATTGCGAGACATCGTTTTTTTTGGAACCGCCAGGAGGTGTTTTCATAATCCGTGAAAGTTAAGTGTTCAGCGCAGCAAAGGTCAACATAGTGACCTCGCACACGCAACAACTTTCTCGGAGGAATTCTCTGTCACAACCCGCTGGCTGTGAATCAGGAAGGCGGACCCAGGCTCAGGAGGGCCGGACGGTAGTTCAGGACGCGATCGGGTCGAAAAAACATCCCCCCCGCGTGGCGTCAAATGAGTTACTCCGTGATCTCGAGGCCCATCTGCCGGGCCGTGCCACAGAGGGTGCGGTAAGCCGCCTCCTCGTCGAGGGCATTCATGTCCTTGATCTTGATCTTGACGATCTCCATGACCTGCTTCTTGGAGAGCTTGCCGACTTTTGTCTTGTTCGGCTCCTTCGACCCGGAAGCCAGACCGGCGGCTTTTTTGAGAAGGATGGCTGCCGGCGGGGACTTGGTGATGAACGTGAAGCTCTTGTCCTTGTAAACCGTGATGACAACGGGGAGGATGTCGCCAGCCTGTTTCTGGGTCGCCGCATTAAATTCTTTGCAGAAGGCCATGATGTTCACGCCCTGCTGACCGAGGGCCGGGCCGACCGGAGGCGCAGGGTTTGCCTGTCCCGCCGGAATCTGCAACTTGATCTGTCCAACAATTTCTTTCGCCATATAAAAATTCTCACTTTCCGGATGACCGGAAAAGGGGGATCAGAGAATCATCCCCAACCCCACGATGCAAGCGGAAATATTATTATTTTGTGAGTTCCACTTTTGAAGGTCGCCAGAGGCTGAGCGGGCAGATTTCCCTTACCCGGATTTACCGGGAAATTGGCGCGCGGATCCTGAGCCTGCGGCAGGGAAAAAGAAACCTCATGATTTACAAACCAAAGGCTTCCTCATTAGATATCGCTCATGAACTCTTCCCTCGGCATCGATTTTGGATCCAACTCTGTCCGAGCCCTTATCGTCCGTTGTTCCGACGGTCGGGAACTGGGCTCCTGTGTGGCGGGATACCCGTCCGGCAAGGAGGGCATCCTTCTCGACGCACGCGACCACCACCTGGCCCGCCAGCATCCCGGAGACTACCTGTCCGCCATGGAGAAATGCGTGCGCGGGGCGCTGGCGCAGGCGGTGAAAACGAACGGTTTCCAGCCCGGGCAGGTGATCGGCCTTGGAGTGGACACCACCGGCTCGAGTCCCATTCCTGTGGATGAAAGGAACCGGGCCCTTGGCATGCGACCGGGGTGGAAAAAAAATCTGGCGGCGCAATGCTGGCTCTGGAAAGACCACACGAGCTGGGAGGAGGCGGCGCGGATTACGGAGATGGCGGCCCGGCTCCGCCCTCATTTTCTGGCAAAGTGTGGGAACACGTATTCATCGGAATGGTTTTGGAGCAAGATCTGGCACTGCCTGAAGACGGCACCGGACGTATTCGATGCAGCGTATTCGTGGGTGGAGCTCTGCGACTGGGTGCCGTCGGTTCTCGCCGGCATCACGAATCCGGCGGAGGTTCGCCGCGGGGTCTGTGCCGCCGGACACAAGGCGCTTTATTGCGAGGAGTGGGGCGGACTGCCCGACAAGACATTTCTTCGGCGCCTGGATCCGAAACTGGCCGCACTGCGGGACCGCCTGTATGCCAAAGCCCATGACGCGACGGAGTCGGCCGGGGCGTTGTGCGCGGATTGGGCGGAGCGGCTAGGGTTGCCTGCCGGGATCCCAATTGCCATCGGAGAGATGGACGTCCATTACGGGGCCATCGGCAGCGGGATTTCCGAGGGAACCCTTGTCAAGGTGATTGGCACATCGACCTGTGATTGTGCGGTGGTGCCCGCCGGAAAAAAGGTGGCCGACATTCCGGGCATCTGCGGGATCGTGAACGGAGCGATCCTCCCCGGGTTTTTCGGCATCGAAGCCGGCCAGTCCGCTGTGGGGGATATTTTCAAGTGGTGGATCGAGCGTGTCTGCGAAGGTGACGCGGCGCTCTACAGGAAATTGGAGCAGCAAGCCGCGCGCCAAGCGCCCGGAGAGAGCGGGCTGCTGGCCCTCGACTGGAATAATGGAAACCGCACAATTCTCGTGGACCCGATGCTTTCCGGGCTTTTGATCGGCACCACCCTGCACACCACTCAGGCCGAGATTTACCGGGCTTTGATCGAGGCGACCGCCTTTGGAGCGCGGGCGATTATCGAGCGAATCGAGGAATACGGCGTGCCGGTGAAACGGATCGTCTGTGCCGGTGGAATTGCAGAAAAGAGCCCTCTCCTCATGCAGATCTACGCGGACGTCACCGGGCGGACGATGTTTGTCGCCGGCTCCTCGCAGGCCTGTGCCCTCGGCTCTGCTGTCTCCGCCGCCGTCCTGGCCGGAGAATTTCGGGATTTCCCCGCTGCGCAGAAAGCCATGACCTCCTTGAAATCGGTGAGCTACCGGCCGAACGCCCCGGCCCGGCGGGCTTATGACCGGCTCTATCGGATCTATCGCAGCCTCCACGACGCCTTCGGAGGAGTCAATCGCTCCGCCGACCTGTCGCAAGTCATGAAGGATCTCCTCAAAATCAAACAAACCATCAAAAAATGAAATCTCCCGAAATTTGGTTTCTTACGGGCAGCCAGCACCTCTACGGACCAGAGACGCTTCGACAAGTGGCGGCAAATTCCAGCGAAATCGTCGCCGGACTGGCCCCCTCCGTCCCCCTCCCCGTCGTGTTCAAGCCTGTCCTGACCACGCCGGAAGCGATCCGCTCAACCCTGCTCGAAGCCAACAGCGATCCGAACTGCGCCGGACTGATCCTGTGGATGCATACCTTCTCACCCGCGAAAATGTGGATCGGAGGGCTCTCCGCGCTGAGCAAACCGTTTCTTCACCTCCACACCCAGTTTGGGCGCGACTTGCCGTGGAGCACGATCGACATGGATTTTATGAACCTGAACCAGTCGGCCCACGGCGACCGGGAGGCTGGGTTCCTGCACACGCGGCTTCGGCTTTCGCGCAAGGTCGTTGTCGGCCACTGGCAGGATCCGGAGGTGCAGGCCCGCATTGCCG
>JBGSJQ010000131.1:0-21130 GCA_041741775.1 Terrimicrobiaceae bacterium
TCCGCCTCACCCAGGGCTTCGTCATTGGCTCGATCACCGAGGGGCCGCGTGACGTTGTGATCGAGTGAGGCTCTGGAGGCGCAAACCGGCACTGGGGATCGGCATCGGCGTCGGTGTCATGGGCGCGGTCGCGCTCGCCCTGCGCTACGGCATGCGGCGGCCGACCCGCGAGCCGATTCCCGACGCGATCTCGCCGGCCATCTTTGCCACAAGGGTGGCGCGCACGGGGTTCGGCGAGATGATCTACCATGTGAGCGGTTCCGGCGAGCCGGTCGTTTTTTTACACGGAGTCTTTCTCGGAGCCTCTTCCTACGAGTGGTCGAAGGTGTATCCCCGGTTTGCGATGGATCACGAGGTGTTCGTTCCGGATCTGATCGGCTTCGGGGAGTCCGAGCGGCCACCGACGCCGATGGACGCCGCTGACTACGTCGAGGTGATTGCCGAGTTCCTCCGCGAGGTGGTGCCGGGGCGCCAGCCGGTGATTGTCGCAAGCGGGCTCACCGCCGGTCTCGCGCTCCTACTGGCCGCTCGCCATCCCGAGCTGCTTTCCCGCCTGATCGTCTTCCTGCCCACGGGCCTGAAGGAGGCTGGGAAATGGCGCGCCATGGGCATGCTGGCTCTGAGCGGGATTCCGGGCGTGAGCCGGTTTGTCTATCGCAACTACCTGGCTAGGCCGCCATTCATCCGGGGCTGGCTCACCCGCTTCGCCCTCGTGGATCCAGCTTCGCTTACCGAGGAAATGGTGGCGATCCTGACCACCTGTGCCCAGCAATACGGGGCTGAATATGCGATCCTCGGCTTCCTTCGCGGGCGTCTGGCCTTCGATATTGAGCGCCGCCTGCGCGATATCGCCGCACCGGTTCACATCCTCTGGCCGGAGAGGGCCATCGGCTTCCCTGAGCACGGCGACGAGGCGATCCGTTCAAAGATCCCCCGGGCCTCGATCGAGCGGCTTCCCGGGTGTGGGATCCTCGCCGCGCTGGAATCGCCCGACCAGGTGACGGACGCCATTCTTCGTGGCCTCCCCGGCGACCTTCCCGGAGTGGCATAGCGTCGTCGGCCAACCGATTTTCTTTCCCTGCTGCCTCTTGCCCCTCGTTTTCCAACACCTCATGAATTGTCCATGGTGGGATTTTCCTCGCAGAGGCCAGGGGTTGCCGCGGAAGTATTTTTCTGATTGAGTGCGGGGGTTCTCTTCGCTGGCGGGTGGATCGAGCCGGACCCACCGAGGGTCGCGCTGATTCGCTGGCGGAATGGTACCCACTCAATTTATTCTTATGCGCAATGTCGCCATCGTCGGCCGTCCCAATGTCGGCAAATCCGCTCTCTTCAACCGCCTGGCCGGCCGGATGATCTCGATTGTCCACGACCAGCCGGGGGTGACCCGCGACCGGATCGCATCCGTTTGCCGCCTGGGAGCGGCACCCTTTGAGATTGTCGACACGGGCGGCATCGGATCCGATCCTGACCCCGATTTCGCGGAATCAACCCGCGAGGGGGCTCATATCGCCATGGAATCGGCCGATGTGATTCTTTTCGTGACGGATGCCCACGACGGGATCACCCCGCTGGACGCAGAGCTGGCCTCGATGATCCGGACGTCAGGCCGCCCCGTCGTCCTTGTGGTCAACAAGGTTGATGTGGAGTCGCACGAGTCCCGAGCGGATGAATTTGCGAAGCTGGGGTTTTCGCGCACCGAGACAGTCAGTGCCGCGCACGGGCGGGGGATTGCCGACCTGGTTTCCTGTGTCGAATCCCTCCTGCCGGAGGCGATTGCTGGGGAACTCGCAAAATCCGACGCACCGAAGTTGGCCCTTGTCGGGCGTCCTAACGTCGGAAAGTCCTCGCTCATCAATGCAATCCTCGAAGACAAGCGCACGATCGTGAGCGACATCCCAGGGACCACGCGCGATGCGGTGGATATTGCGACCGAGCGCGACGGGAAGCCCTTCATCCTCTGCGACACCGCCGGGATCCGTCACCGCTCCCGCCACAACACCTCTGTTGAGGTCTTCAGCGTGATGCGTTCGGAAAAAACCATCCGGCGGGCGGACCTCAATGTCCTTGTCATCGATGCGACGAGCGGGGTGACGACCCAGGACAAAAAAATTGCGGGCCTGATCCAGGAGGCGAAAAAGCCGGCCGTAATCGCGCTGAACAAGTGGGATCTCATTTCGCCGGAGGGTTCGCACGATGCGGAGTTGCTCCGCGAGCATGTCGACCGCATCCGGCGCGAGCTGTTTTTTCTGGATTACGCGCCGGTCGTCGTGCTCTCTGCCCGCACCGGGGAGAACGTGAAGCGGCTTTTCACGACAATCGAAAAAGTCCGGCAGCACTCGCTGCGCCGAGCAGGAACCGGTGAGTTGAATCGTGTCCTGCGCGCGGCCATTGAGCGCCAGGCTCCGCCGATCAAAGGCAACCGCCGATTCAAGGTCCTCTATATCACGCAGGTCAACGAGACGGGCCACTCGCCCATCAAGCCGCCGCAGTTCATTCTTTTCGTCAACGACCCCTCTCTTCTTCCCGACAGCTATGTGAACTACCTCTGCGCTCGAATCCGGGAAAAATGGGAGTATCCCGGGCTGCCCATCCTCCTCCGGCTCCGCGGGCGTGAGGGCAAGAATGCCCGGGTGCTCGAAAACTGAGCGGAGTGAAATGACCGACAGCCGCGCGCAACAACCAGCCCGGGTGCAGTTACGGGAGAGGGTTTGGAGTGTGCTGGCGGAGATCGGTGCCGCGGGGGCAGATCCGGCGGTGCGCTACGGGATCAAGTTCGGCCTGGCAGGGATCATAGCGATTTTTGTGTCGCTGGTCCTGCGGTTGGACACGCCTGGCTGGGCGCTTTTCACCGTCTTCGTCTTGATGACAGCCCAGTTCGTCGGGGCCATTGCGGAAAAATCTTTTTACCGGCTTATCGGGACGGTTGTGGGTGGAGTGCTTGGATACCTGCTCACCGGCTCGCTCGAGCAGGAACCGATACTCTATCTTGCTTTGCTGGGCCTTGTGATTGGGGGGGCGACGGCGCTTTTTGGCCAGAGCCGCTCACCCTACGCTTTTTTTCTTTGCGGCATGACCACGCTCGTCGTCGCCAGCAACGGCATGCATGACCCCGCGACGTCGTGGACGTTCATGCTCGCGCGCATCGAGGAAATTTTTATTGGGATCGTTGTGGTCCTGCTTGTCCAGAGCCTCCTTTGGCCGCGGTATGCCCGAATCGAGTTCATGGGAAATCTCTACTCCGCCTTCGGGGATCTGCGGACGTGTTTTGTCGACGCGCCCGGGCTGCGGGCCGACGAGTCGCCTGGCGGGGGGGCGGTGCGCGCACAGGATTTTCCGGCCCGCATCACGGGCTTGCGGCAGCTTATCGAATTCGGTTCGCGCGAAAGCCACTACTTTCGGGCCAAACTTCACATCTTCTACGACTTGACCGCCTGCCTTGGGAAAATCGCCTACGCCATCGGGACGCTTCGCGAGCCGATCCGGCCGGACTCGCCCTATCGCATCCATGCCGGGCGCCAGGCGGAAGCGATCTACCTTGCTCTCGGGGACGCCTTGGGCGATCTGGAAACCGGACACTCAACATCTGAATCCCGCCAGGGGCTTCGGGCTGGGTTGGAATCCGCCTTTCGTGCGCTTGATGAAGCCTTTCTGGACATGAGGGCAAAGGACCTGGTGAAAGCGATTCCGGCCAGCCAGGCCATGAATCTTGGACTCCACGTTCTGGCACTCGATGAGATCCGCTCCCAGGTGGAACGGGTACATGCGCTGATCGACCAGTTGGATGCCGACCCGCTTTCCAAAGAAAAATCCCCCGTCCCGGCGGCCCCGCCATGGCCTCCGCCCTTCTGGATCAAGGCCGGGATCAAGTCGGGCGTGGCGGTGATGGTGGCCATGATGATTGCGAACTGGCTGAACCCACCCGGAGCTTCAATGTTCATTCTTGGAGCCTGGCTCTTCACCGCCCTGAATGCCGCCAGCCCCGGAGGGCAGGGAGACCACAGGGCCTTCCATCTCATTCCATCCATCGTCGCCGCTCTGGCGGTTATGAGCATGGCGTTGATCGCGCTGAGCCCGATGCTCTCCAGCTATGCGGTCATGAACACGATCATCTTCGGGTGGCTGTTCCTCTGGGGATACCATTCCTTCAAGACACGCGGCATGACGCTCCCCATGCAGTTCGCGATGCTTGTGATTGTTGGCATCCTTGGCCTGAACGGACAAGAGCCTGTGCCCTTCCAGTCCATCGTTAACTTTTTCTTCGGCCTCGTCCTGGCGCTCGTCGTGTCATCCGTCCTTCAGCGCCTGATCTGGCCGTCCCTTCCGCAATGGGAAGCCCGCGACCGCTTTGTGGAGATGATCGGCATCTGCCGCAAGCTGCTGGCCCGCGAGGCGATGCCGCTGTGGCTCAAGACCCGCCTTGCGTTGATTCCGGGTGAAGTTGGTGCCCGACTGCCCCACCTCGCGCCGCCCATCTGCCCTGATGGAGAAGCCGCCCGCCTAGCTGCCCTCATGCAAACCCTCGTAAACCTCGGAGGCAACCTCTCCGTCTCGCTCGACCGGATAAAAATCCCCGAGGGCCGCGCCGCCTCGGGCAAGGCCTGCCTCGCCGCGATCGAAAACCTACTCTCCGATGGGCTGGGTGCCATCCGGCAGGGATTCCATGAGCGTCCCAGCCAACCGCTGGATGAGGGCACTGTCCAAACGGCTCTCCAAAATCTTCGCGATTGGATCGCCGAGACGCGGCTTCTTCTTTTGGCGCAAAATGGCCCCCCGCTGGAGAGCGCCCGCCTCGCCGGATTTGGGGAGCGCTACGTCCTACTCGCCACCGACCTGCTGGATGCCCAACGACAGTTCGCAAAACTTCAGCTTCCGCTCTATATGGGGGACTTTTCGCTCTGAGACCATCGCCCAAAGAAATCCAGACGGTTTTATCCTCGAAACCACTCAGGGCCACTCAAACATCCAGCTGAACAGCAACCTTCACAAATCCCGGCCTTCACCCGGCAGGTGAGAGATGGATTGCTGCGCAACACTCTGTCCATGGGTGGTCTGTAGTGAAAACGAGTGGTTCGACATCTGGTTTGAAGTGTCGGCCGGTTGTTTTAAAAGTGCTACGATGCGCCCTACGCTGAGGGGTCGTTTCTTTCGAGGCGTTTACGGAGGGTGGCCCGGGTGATGCCGAGGAGCTTGGCGGCGCGGACCTGGTTGCCTTCGGTTTTTTGCACGGCGCGGGTTGTAAATTCACGCTCGAGCCAGGGCAGAAGCTCGATGGAGGGATCTTCGGAGGCGATCTGAAAGAGCGCTTCGATTGCGCGGTCTTTGTCCGGCAGCTCCGATTTGGAATCCGGTTCGGCGGAGGTTTCCGGCGAGGGGAGGCCGAGAGGGATATCTTTCGGGAGCAGCACGTCGGCCGTGGCAAGCACGGCGGCCCGCTGCATCGTGTTCTCGAGCTCCCGGACATTTCCCGGCCAGGGGTAGGCTTCGAGGACGCGGATCGACTCCTCCGAGAGCTTGAGCGGAGGGCGGTGCTTCTGGTTGGCGATCTTTTGAAGGAAATACTCTGCGAGCAGGGTGATGTCGTCCAGGCGCTGGCGCAGCGGGGGGAGGTGGATGCGGACCACGTTGAGCCGGTAAAAAAGGTCCTCGCGAAAGGCCTTGCGTGAGACCTCCTCCTCGAGGTTTTTGTTGGTGGCGCAGACGATCCTGACGTCCGTGCGCATCGTCTGGTTGCCGCCGACGCGGGAGAATTCCCCCTCTTGGAGCACGCGGAGGATCTTGCTTTGGACCTGGAGCGGCATCTCGCCGATCTCGTCGAGGAAGAGGGTGCCCCCGTCGCTCTGCTCGAAGCGGCCCACGCGCTGGGTGTGGGCGCCGGTAAAGGACCCCTTCTCGTGGCCAAAGAGCTCGCTCTCGAGGAGGTTGTCGGGGATGGCCGCGCAGTTGATGGCGAGAAAGCTCTTGTTGCTGCGGGCGCTGTAGTTGTGGATTGCGCGGGCGACGAGCTCCTTGCCTGAACCGCTCTCTCCGGTGATCATCACTGCCGCTTCGCTGCCGGAGACCCGGCCGATCATTTTGAAGACCTGCTGCATGGCATCGGATCGGCCCACGATATCTTCGCGGTGCTGCTCGACCGTGAGCTGCGGGGCAAAGGCGCTGGCGCTGCGAAGCTCGGCGGCTGCCTTGAGGGCGGAGTCCACTACCACCTTGAGGTTAAAAGGAAGCTGCTCCTTGCGAACAAAATCGAAGGCCCCCAGCTTCATGGCCTCAATCACGGACTGGGTGGTGCCGAACGCGCTGGTGATGATCACCATTGCATTCGGAGAGTGCTTGCGGATCTTTGCCAGCAGCTCGAGTCCGGTGAATGGGTGGAGGTTCATCTCGGCCAGCACGAGCTCAGGCTGCTCCATACAAAACGTCTTGTAGGCCGTATCAGCGGAGGTTTCCTGAACGACGCGCACAGCCGGCCCCTTGAGCTGGTTCTGCGCCCACTCCAAAAAGTCGGTCTCCCGGTCAACGAGAAGGATTGTCTGCTGTTTGCCCATCTTTTTTATAATCAATGCGAGCTCCCAATGAAGAGGCCTCGCCGGGAAAAATGCACGGATAATTTACCGGGGATGTTTACCGGGGTGCCACGGTGTTGATGTTCCGGTTATTTCTGGGAAATTATGCCGACTCTGCTTAGACTTTTCAGGTTCATGCCGATTCGATATTTTAATTCGTTTTCCCGTCAGGTGGAGGAGTTTGTTCCGATGGAGCCGGGAGTGGTCCGGATGTATACCTGTGGGCCGACGGTCTATAACTTCGCGCATATCGGGAATTTCCGGGCCTACGTTTTTGAGGACCTCCTCCAGCGCCACCTGGAATTTCGCGGCTTCCGCGTGCGACGGGTCATGAACCTCACGGACGTGGATGACAAGACGATCCGGGGCTGCCGCGCCGCCCAGGTCCCGCTGGCCGAATTCACCCGTCCCTTCAAGGACGCGTTTTTTCAGGATCTGAAAACCCTGCGCATCAAACCGGCCGATGATTTTCCCGAGGCGACGGCGGCCTGTCATATCGCCCGCATGATTTCGATGATCGCGGGGCTCATGGAAAAAGGGCATGCCTACCGCGCCGAGGACGGGTCCGTCTACTTCCGGATCCGTTCCTTTCCGGCCTATGGCCGCCTCGCGCACATCGTGCTGGACGAGCTACAGGCCGGCGTGAGGGTTCGCGCCGACGAATACGAAAAAGAAAATGTGGGCGACTTTGCGCTGTGGAAAGCGTGGGATGAGGCGGATGGCGACGTGGGTTGGGAGAGTCCGTGGGGGAGGGGGCGTCCGGGCTGGCACATCGAGTGCAGCGCGATGGCCACCGGTCTTCTCGGCCCTCAGCTCGACATTCACTGCGGCGGCGAGGACAATATCTTCCCGCACCACGAAGCCGAGATTGCGCAGAGCGAGTCGGTCACGGGGCTGCAATTTTCGAGATACTGGATGCACTGCAGGCACCTCCAGGTCGAGGGCACAAAAATGGCCAAGAGCGCGGGGAATTTTTTCACCCTGCGGGACCTGATGGAGAAGGGGTGGACCGGCCGCGAGGTTCGCTATGCGCTTCTCGCTGTGAAATATCGCGAGCCGCTCAACTTCACGATGGACGGGCTCGCCGCCGCGCGCAGCGCGCTTCTGCGCCTCGATGAGTGGACCTCCCGCCTCAAGGAAACCGCCGCTGGAGCCACGACGCCCACCGATCCCGGGATTCCCGGGCTGGAGGCTTTTGGAGACTCGCTCGATGATGACCTGAATATCTCGGCTGCTCTGGCTGCGATCTTTGATGCCATCCGGGAAAGCAACCGGAGGATGGACCAGAAAGCCCTTACTGCCGGCGGCGCCCGGTTCCTGCTGGACTGGCTCGGCGCGGTGCAATCCGTCCTGGCGCTTGATCCCGAAGCGGCTGCTGTCCCGCCGGAAGTCGAGGCCCTCCTGGCCCTTCGCAGCCAGGCACGCCAAGACAAGGACTGGAAGGCCAGCGACCGCTTCCGCGATGAAATTGCCGCCCTCGGGTGGACGGTCAAAGACACGAAAGACGGATACAAACTGATTCCCAATGGATAGCTCACCCCGCCCCGCCATGCCGCCCACGAATTTTTCGCCCCAGGAGTTCCTCGATCTCGAGCACACAGAGCACCGGGTCCTTTTCGACAGCATCGAAAACGTGTGGCAGGCGCTGCCCCAAATTGCCGCCTATCTCCAGTTCCGCCTGAAGCCGGCCATTCTGGGCCGTGCCATCGGGAAGCCATTTATCAGCAATGCGGTCTTTATCGGACGCGGGACGGTGATCGAGCACGGCGCGATGATCAAGGGCCCGGCGTGGATCGGCGAGAATTGTGAGATCCGCAACGGCTGCTACATCCGAGAGAACGTCCTCATCGGCGACGGGGTGGTGGCAGGAAATTCCAGCGAGTTCAAGAACTGCCTGGTTTGCGACGAGGCGCAAATTCCGCATTTCAACTATGTCGGCGACTCAATCCTAGGTTACAAAGCCCATCTTGGAGCTGGAGTGATTCTGTCGAATGTGAAGCTAGACAAGACGGAAGTGAGGATCCCGGCAGAAGGTAGTTGGCTGGCAACGGGCTTAAGGAAATTTGGAGCGATCGTGGGCGACCGCGCCGAGATCGGCTGCAACAGCGTGCTGAGCCCCGGATCCCTGATCGGACGGGACGCAATCGTCTATCCTGGAACCCAATGGAGGGGGGTGCTCCCCGCCGGGCACATCGCCAAGCTTCGCCAGGAGTTTTCGATCATCGAAAGGCGGTAGGCCGCGCGATCAGGAGGTGGGATGCCCGTCGAGAGCCGAAGCTTTGTTGAGACAGGCGATGACAGGGATCATGAGGAACGGCCAGAGGGCGGTGACGATGTAGGCGACCCGGAGGCCGGCCGCGCCAGTGTCGGAGCCCTGACCAACGAGGGTTTGGGCCCAGTCGGGGAGGGTGTTTCCGACGTGGTCGGTGATGTATCCAGCCAGCCAGGGCATGAGGGCCGCTCCGCCATCGCCAGCGGCCGCTAGAAACGCGAACAGCGAGGCCCCAGCCAGTGGAAACCGTGCGGCAGCGAGAGAAATCGTGCCAGGCCAGAGCATGCTCACAAAGACCCCGGAGAGCCCGGTGGCGAGGAGGGCGAGGACCGGGGAGGGGAGGAGGGCCATCGCGAGGCAGGTCACGCCCGAGAGTGTCGCACTGATCCACATGACGCGGTTGAGGTTGCCATGGGTGCCTTTCCATCCGAACCAGAGGCGGCCGGCGATCATGCCGGCTCCGAAGAGTGCGAAGCCGACGAGGTCCGCGACGACTTTGGAATATCCAAGAGCGGTTTCGACATAGGCCGATGTCCATTGCGCGATGGTGACCTCGGTGGCCCCGGCGAGGGCCATGGCAAGGAGGAGGAGGTAGAGCGCGCGGCCCCGCGCGATTTCCCGCAGGGTGTGGCGCCGGTCGGGATCCGCAAGGCGGGGGAGGGGGACGAGGTAGAACGCGGCGGTATTGAGGACAGGCAGCACGCTCCAGGCCGCCATGACCCAAGGCCAGGAGGCGGAGCCGAGCAGGAAGAGCGCAAGCCCGGTCGCTACGATGACGGCGACTTTTCCGATCGGATAAAACGCATGCAGGACCGCCATCGACGCGCTTTTATTGTCCGAGGGAATAGCGTTGATGATCGGGCTGAGCAGCACTTCCAGGAGGCCGCAGCCGACCGAGAAGACAATCGTACCGGCCATCATTCCGGAATACGGATGGGCAAAATGGTTCGCGCCATAGGCGAAGATCCAGAGTCCGCCGGCGGCGAGGGCGTTTGCGAGCACGATGAGCGGGCGGGGATGGATACGATCCGCCACGGCTGTGCAGACGAGGTCCACAACCATCTGCGTGGCAAAGTTCACCAGCACCAGACGGCCGATCTGCTCAAACGTCAGCCCGAACTCTTCCCGCAGAGGGATGAAGAGCAGGGGTGTGATGTTGATGACCAGCGCCTGGATGAACATCCCCAGGTGGCAGCAGCGCACCAGCCAGCGGGAGGAGGAGGTCATCGAAAGTCGTTTCGGCTCAGGCGACCGGAAAATTTTCGGTGCTCCTCGCGTGATTCGCGGGCCTCTTCTGTTCTTTTCCGTTTCATCATTTCATGCATCCTAGTGCAGGACTGAAAAAATGAAATGCCCGGCTTTGGCGGTGTGAACCCAGGTCGACGTTCTTTATGGGAATGCTCCGACGCCCCTTCCGTGCCCTCTTTGCCTCCCGGCCATTGTTTTCCAACGCTTGATGAATTGCTCGTGCCCGATAAAATCAACCCGCCATTTTCGATGCTTGCCACAGCAACTCCAAGTGGTATCCTGACGCTCCCTCACACGGCGCGTTCGTCTAGGGGTTAGGACACAGCCCTCTCAAGGCTGGTGCACGGGTTCGAATCCCGTACGCGCTGCCACTCAAAAAGTGGGACATGTATCCCATCACACCCATAGGAAAAGCCCCGGACTCACCGTATTTCGTAGGATTTATTCGAAAAACTTTCCGGCCGGAAATCATCCCCGCTTTTCTGGATGTTTCATTCGTTTGCCCGGGGCTATTCCGGCATTGACCTTGGCGGGCGCACGGCTAGAGTGGACGATCACACGCATGAACTTGAACAATTTGACCTCATTTGCTGCCGAACCCGCCACCACGAAAAATATCCTTGCCGGGGATGTGGAAATTCACGGGACGCTGAAGTTCCAGAACGAGTTGATTTTTGACGGGAAGCTGGACGGCGAGATTGTTTCCGATGGCGTCCTGACCCTTGGGAAGAATGCGAACGTGAAGGGGGAGATCAAGACCAAGGCGGTTACGGTGCATGGGACGGTGAACGGGAACATCGCGGTGACCGAACGCTGTGAGCTGAAAGCCAGCTCGCAGCTCAATGGCGATTTGAAGGCCATGCGGATTGTGATCGAAGAGGGGGCCACGTTTATCGGGAAATCCGAAGTGACTCCGTCCAAAACAGCGACCCCGGCTGCGCGCCAGACCACCCCGGAGCCAGCCCGCAGCAAATCTCCTGAGCTGGCCAGCTAATCCTCCCTTATGTCGCGGCTTCCGCGAAAAATTCCTTCGCAGTGTCCGAAGTGCGGCTTCTCGCAACCGGAGCCACCGCAACTCATTTCGACCTACTGCCGATCGTGTGGAGACTACTACGAGGTTCGGCACCGTGGTCCAGAAGTCTCTTCCATACAACCGTTCGTTCCTCAGAGTCGGCGGCGAGATCGTGTAGAAGTCTCCTGCTACAGGTGCGGTGGTGTCCATTGCGTTTCGCAGGAGGCCAGAAATACCATTTGCCCGGATTGCAATGCGGCCATTGACCTGGAGGATTTGAGTTTCCTCTCACCGGCATCGCGGTCGGTCGATACGCGTGGCAAGCTGGTGATCGGCCCGCATGGCTCGCTAAGCAGTTCCTGGATCGTTTGCGGTTCTGCCTCGATCCAGGGCGCGATTGTCGGGCGGATCATCTCTGCCGGGGAGGTTCGAATCGGAACCAACGAAGTCTGTTCCTGCCACATGACGGCACCGCTCATCGTGGTCGAAAAGAACCGGCACCCCACATTCACCCATCCTCTCCAGACCCAGCGGCTGGAGGTTTTTGGATGTCTCACGGGCATCATCCATTGCCAGGGCACAGTCCACGTCCGAAGGGGCGGGCGGCTCGAAGCGGAAGTTCATGCCCGCTCTGTCACTGTGGAAAAAGGTGGGGCCCTCCTCGGCGAGTGTCGGGTGGACGGAGACACCCGCATTTCGCCCGTCTGGGGTGCGCCTCTTTGCGCGGCGGTTTAGGCGCTGTGAACAAATAAAGGTGGCAAGCTGGCGCAGGAAGTTCTGGCTTCTGGCAAGGCGCGAGGAAGCAGCAGAGCCAGAGCCTCTGTGACTGAGGCGCAACGCAGCCAGATGCCAAAAGAACAACCGGGGTTGTTCTTTACAGCGACTGAGCTCATCGGGGCACTAGAACTTCTTTGCGCTGCAAGGTGAGGTTGCTCACCAGAAGCTTTGAGGAACGTAGATCTTATCGCCTGGCTTGACGTTGCGATCCTTGCTGGGGTCCTTGCGAACCTCTTTTACATTGATGACGGTAACCTTGCCGTCGCTGGTGAGGCTGACTTTTCCCTGATCGGCGTATTCGGTGAATCCGCCCGCAGCGGTGATGGCTCCGACGACTGTGAGGTCGGCTGTGAAGGAGACGCGCTGCGGGGCACGGACGTCGCCGAGCACCTCGACGAAGCGGGCGGAGGTCGGGACGGCCAGAGTGATGGACGGGTTCGTGTAGATTTCCTGCGACTTGTAGGTGGACTCGATGGCGGTCTGGAGCTGTGATTGTGTGGCCCCGGCCGCCCGCACCTTTCCGATATGCGGCATATTGATGAACCCGTCGCCATCAACGGTATAAACACCTGTGACCTGGCTGATCTCCTCGGAAGGAACTCCTCCGATGCGGATCTCGATCTGGTCGCCCGCGCGGAGGACAGCATCTTGGGCGACGGCACAAGGAATCGCAAAAGCGAGGGCGCAGAGAAGGGCTTTAGTAGGCATCGTCATTGGTTTCCTTGTCCGATCCGGTGGCAGCGGAGGCGATGACGGCTGCTTTCTTTTTCTTGCCGGCCTTGCGTTTGGCATCTTTTCCGGTCTTGTGGTAGTAGTTGTAGTAGCTGGTGTAATACTCGTAGTGCTGGTCGTGGCGGACATCCACGTTGTTGAGGACGACGCCGAGGATGGTGCCGCCGACGTTCGCGACAGCCTGTTTGACGCGCTGGAGCATGGCGCGGGGGAAGCGGCGGTGTTGGACGACGACGATGGTGAGGTCCATGGCGCTGGAGAGAACGGAGGCATCGCTCACGCCGAGGATCGGGGGCGAGTCGAAGAAAATGATATCGAAGCGTCCCTTAACCTCCTCGATGAGCTCGACCATGCGCTGGGAGTTGAGCACCCCGACAGCATCGGTGGGCATCTGGCCGCTGGTCATGAGGTAGAGGTTGTCAACCTTCGTGAGGTGGACGACTTCCTCGAGGTCGATCTCGGTGGTGAGGTAGTCGCTGAGTCCCGCTTCGTTTTCGATTTCGAAAATGCGGTGCTGGGACGGGCGCCGCAAATCCGCGTCGATGATGAGCGTGGTGTAGCCGCCCTTGGCAAACGTATAGGCGAGGTTGACGAGGGTCGTGGACTTCCCCTCGCCGGCTCCGCCGCTGACGATCGTGATCGTATTGGCGTCCGGGGTCTTGCGGTTGAACTCGATGTTCGTGCGCATGATCCGGTAGGCCTCGGCGTCCGGGTTGTCATCCGTGTCATTGATGAGAATCGTGATATTTTTTGGGATGACGGCGAGGACGGGCACCTGGAGGAAGGATTCGACGTCCTCCATCGTTTTGACGCTGGTGTCGAGGTATTCGATGAAGAAGGCGAGACCGACGCCGAAGACGAGACCGACGACGACGCCGAGCAGGATATTGAGCATGACGCGCGGGCGGGCGGGGGCATTGATCGGTGAGGGTTCGGCGCGCTCCCAGATGACGGCGGGGTTCTGCGGCATCGTGCGCTCCATCGTCTCGGTGGAGAGTCTCATTTCCGCCGCCTCGAGCACGTTTTTGGCCTGGATGTAAGCTGTTTTGGCCTCGACGTATCCGGCCGAGCGGCTTTTGGTTTCCTGTTGAGCGGCCTGGGCTTCCTTGAGGCGTTCCTCGAGCTTATTGAGGGAGTCTTCGGCGATGCGGAGGTTGGCGGCGAGGCTGGTGCGCAGAGATTTGATCTGGTCACCCAGCTGCCTCCACATGACCTCTTTTTTGGCGCGAAGGGATTTGACGTTGGGGTGGTTGTTCCCGAGGCCGCTTTGGAGCAGGCGGGCCTCCTCGGAGGTGGCCTCCTGGAATTGCGGAAGGATCTGGGTGATCGCGGGGTCCTGAACCTCGAGGGTCGTGATGCTGCGCATGACCTGATCGTCCGTCAGCTGGGCGATCTGCTCGTATTTGGCGCGGAGGGTGGAGACGCGCAGGCGCTCGGTGCTCACCTGCTGCTCGACGGAAAGGAGCACGTCGTTCGCTGCCTCGCGGGGATCCGTGACGTTGTCCGGGTTCATATCCTGTATCTTGTTCTCGATACGGATTCTTGTGGCCTCGGCGCGAAGGTCTTCGACTTTTTTGCGCTGTTTTGCGACTTCGTCCTGGAGTTGGGTGAGCGAGCGGGAGACGAGTTGCTGCTGGTCCTCGATGCGTTTACGCTGATACTCCTCCGCGATGCGGTTGGCGATCTCGGAGGCCTCTTTGGGATCCGTGCTCATCACGCCGATCTGGATGAGCTCGGTATTCCTGATTTCCCGAACGTCGATCATGTTCCGGAGTTTGAAATACGCCTGCTCCCTGCTGGAGAGGCCGTATTGGCTGCTCCACCTCTGCTCCAGGCCCAAGGCATCAATCACCGGATAGAGCATCTCCTTGCGCTGGATGATCTCAAACTGGGTGGTAAGGAACCGGGGGTCGAACCCCGTCATGCTGCCCTGGCTGTTGAACACCTTCATGAGGGTGTCGTTCTGTTTCACCTGCATGGTGACGGCCGACTGGTATTGCTTCGGCATGAAGTGGGTGACCACGGCTGCCGTGATGACCACCAGAAGGAAGACGAGGATGATCAGGGGCAGGCGAACCCGGATGACCCGCCAGTAGTCGAGAAAATGGAGTTTCAGTTCACCACTGTCATTGTTGGTCATGTGAAAGAGAGAAAAGGGGCGGTTGGAAAATTCAGACGTTGAACGCCAACTAATCTAGCACACACGCCTCCGGGCGTGCAACCAAGATAAATCACTGACCCGGGGGAGGGGTCAGAAAGCGAAGTTGGCACCGACGAAGCAGACATTGCGATTGTATTCGAACGCAATATTCTGCGGCGCATAGACGGAGACGAACTGGTAGCCGGCGCTCAGCGAGAGGTGCCGGTTGACCTTGAAATTGACCCCGGCGGTAACGTCGAAGATCGTCTCGTAGAAGGAGTTGATGACTCCCGATTGGTCGTAGTAATCGACCTCGAAGTTGAATCCGAGGTTGGCGGAGATGCGGGGGGTGAATCCGTGGTTGACCGCGATGCCGGTGCGGAACGTCTGGCGTTGGGTCACGTTGGTGAGGCCGGAGGGCTCGGTGCCGTAGCGGGCGCTCCAGGCGACAGTGGAAGCCGGGCCGAACTGGTAGCTGAGATTGGATTCGCCGTAGGGCCCGAAGTAGATGGAGTTTCCGTCGACGGGATTCTGGTTGAAGCGCTGCTCCACACCAAGGCGGCCGGTCCATTTGAAGCGGGGGTTAAAAATCTGGTCTACCCCGAAAAGCGCAAAGTTGCCGAAGCTGTTCAGGCCAGCGCCGCCGGTGTAGACGATCGGGTTGGCGCGGTATTCCAGAAGGACGGTGGTCTTGGGCAGCAGGAGCCAGCGAAACGACTGGCGGATCGTCTGGGAGAGGAACGACTGGGTGTCGTTCAGGGCCTGCTCCATGTAGTAGTTGGCGTAGAACTGGTAGCCGGTGACGGTGGAGAATTTCTCGGTCCACTGGTAAGCGGCGTCGATGTTGGTGTTGGTGTAGATGTAGTCGCCATCCACACGGTTGGTTCCACCGATGATGTTGGTGTCCGGCTGGGAGAGGTAGGCGGTTGTGGTGCCGATGGAGAGGGTGAGTTTCGGGGTGGCGAGGTAGGTGGCGTTGAGGGAGAACTGGCCGTTGAAGTCCACCTTGTCGCCGGGGCGGGTGTAGTAGTAGGTGACGCCGCCGCCGAGGCTGGTGGAGAGCTGGAGGCGCGGTCCGCCGAATTCATAGCTCATGCCCGCCGCAAAGTTCGTGTAGAAGCTGCTGCTCTTGTTGGTGCGGGTGGTGAACAGGTTGTCATCGTAGCCTTCGCGGACCGCGAAGGAGAAGTCAACCGGGCTGCCGGCAATGAAGCCCACCGGGTCAAATCCGGCATTATTTTCGCCTACCGGCCGATCACCGGTATCGGTCATGAAATCCGAAGGAGCCGGGGCGGAGAAGAAGGCGGAGCGTCCTCCGAAACTTTGCGTCTGAGCGTGCGAAATGGTGATCGAAGCAAGAGCGATGAGCGGCGCGGTTAAAAGAAGAAAGCTTTTGGTTTTCATATGCAGCAGAATGGGTTTTTAACCGGCTCTGGCGAATTGGCAACCCAATTGAAAAAAAAGTTGCATTTTGAAAAACGGCAAGTGCTGAGAGGCGGCTTGCCTGCTCAGAAATTTTTCGGAGACGGAAACTCTTGGCGGACTTGGGGATCTTGTGGTCGCTGGGGCCAGGGCTGATCGGCCATGTTTCGAGCAAAAGGCGTTCGAAAACAAGGGAAAGCGCGAATTTTCGGCGGGAATGGAAAAACGCGAAAAGCACAATATATAGTGCGCGAAGTGTTTTTTAACCACCATATGGCCGATTTCGCTTGACCTTTTCAGGTTTTCTCACGAATTTCTTCCGACCGCACGGGGAAAAGGGAAAGAATAAGAAGTTCCCGTGAAACCGCCCCCCGGCGGCCTCCGTAAAAGACACTACACTTAATGGCTACCACTACGATCACGATAGGAGACCGTCAATTCATCTTGGACCGCGACAAGGCGGAGGCTGCTTTTGCGGCAAAAAAGGTGATCAACGGGCGGCAGACAATGTTCTTCAACATATTGCCCCTGAAATACCAGTGGGCGTATGACCTTTATAAGAAAATGAAGGCAAACCATTGGGAGCCGGAGGACATCCAGATGCAGAAGGATTGTGAGCATTGGCGGGATGCGAGCGGGCATATTTCGGACGTTGAGCGCTGGATCATCAAGATGGGGATCGGGTATTTTTCGGCGGCGGAGGGTATTGTCGGCGACAACATTCTGCACGTGATCCGGGAAGCGGTGACGGCCCCGGAGTTGAAGTTGGTTTTGGGGCGGCATGCGCACGAGGAGAACATCCATGCGGATTCGCTGGTTTATATGATCAGCTCGCTGGGCATCAATCCGCATGAGTGCGAGGCGATGTTCGATGACATTGCGACGATCAAGAGCAAGACGGATTTTGTGGTGAGCAACAGCCGGGCGCTTCGCCGCGATGTGGATCTGACGCTTCTCGAGAACAAGCAGGCGCTGGCGAAAAATATGTTTCTCTTCGGCCAATGCATGGAGGGGACTCAATTTTACGGGTTGTTCGGGATGGTTCTGGCACTTTATCGCCAGAACAAGTTTCCGGGGATCGGGCAGATGTTCAGCTACACGCTGCGGGACGAGTCGAACCACATTGAGCTGCTGCGTCAGCTTTTTCAGGATTTGATCGACGAGAATCCAGACGTGTGGACGGAGGATTTCCGCGAGGATCTTCGGGAGACCATGCGGGAGGCGGTGACTCTGGAGAAGCGTTTTATTGCGGACTGTCTTCCGGTTTCGGCGGTGGGGCTCACCGTGGGGGAGTTTACGACCTACATTGATTACATCGGCGACCGGAGGCTCGAAGGGGTGGGGTTGGAACCCCTCAATCTGCCCATTGCAAACCCGCTTCCGTGGCTTTCCGAGATGATGGAGATCAAGAAGGAGACAAACTTCTTCGAAGGGCGGGTTACGGAATACCGCCGCGCCGTCGATACGGGGGGGATCTCCGACGACGACCTCTAGCCCTCCGGAGCCTTCCTTCTGCCGAAGACCGCCACACCGCGCCAAACCACAAGCTTCCTGCTGCCGAACACCAACCCAGACAACCGAGCACCGAACCCCATATCATGATCCGCCACATTTCCCTCGACGAAGACATCGCGCTGAAGCGCCTTGTCACGACCCCCCGCGAACAGAAGCCCGGCTACGCCTGGCGTGAAGCCCTGGACCCCGACGCGGTTCCGCATCCGGAAATCCTGGTTTCGATGAGCAGCGGTGAGGAGCACGCCTTTCACCTGGCCGATGTGGCCGACGAAATCGGGGATGCACTGACCGACCTCCTCCTTTCCCGCGAGGAGAAAGATATTTTCAATGAGGAGAACCGAGGTTTTGTGGCAAACGTCGCACATTCGGTGGCGACCCGTCTTCTGGAGCAGGTGCGGGAGGGCAGCGGGCTCAAGCTCTCCGAAAACGATCTTTCCCTTCTGATCGAAAAGGCGTTGATCGAGAATGACGCCCACGATGTTGCCAAGAGCCTGGTTTTCAAGCGCTCACTCCGCTCACTCGGTAGAGGTTCCGATGAAGAGGGCCTGAGCGAGCCGGTGAACGTCCGCCTGATCCGTCGCAACGGCACCGTGGTGCCCTGGATTGAGGGGAAGATTGAGACGGCGTGCCGCAAGGCGTTCCTCTCCACGAAGGAACCCGCCGACGCGGCGCTCCTCATCGCACGGGCGGTGACTGGACGTGTTCGCCACCGGGACCAGGCGTTCGTGCACATCGAAGACGTGCAGGACATGGTTCAGGAAGAGCTCATGCGGCATGGCTACTTCAAGGTGGCGGAGAGCTACATCCTGTACCGGGCGCAGCGCACGCGTCTTCGGGAGGAGGGCGGTGATGAGCCGGCGGTGCCGAGCGAGCAGCAGGATTCGCTCATCGTCGTGCGCCAGCACGACGGTCAGAACGTGTTCTGGGACGGATCCGAGCTGAAGCGAAGGATCCAATTCGGCATGATCGGCCTGGATTTGAATCTGGACGCCTCGCAGATCGAGCGCGAGTTACGGAGGTCGATCGGCACGGAGGTGACCGAGGACATCCTCAAAAACACGATCATTTTGAATGCGCGCACGCTCATCGAGCGGGATGCCGACTTCGCCAAATTTGCGGCCCGCATCATGCTCTCCTACATCTACGAGGAGGTCTTGGACTGGAAGATCATGCGCGACGGGATCGAGGGGTTGCGCACAGCTCACAGCAAAGCCTTCAAGAGCTACATCCGGCACGGGGTGTCGATCGAGAGGCTTTCCCCCAAGCTCCTCTCCTACAATTTTGATGCCCTGGCCGATGCGATCGACCCGACGGCCGACATGGATTTCGACTTTCTGGGCATCCAGACCCTCTACGACCGCTACCTGATCGTGGACAAAACAAAGAAGCCGGCGCGACGCCTCGAGACCCCTCAATTCTTCTGGATGCGCGTGGCCATGGGGCTGTTTCTGGAAGAACCAGCGGACCGCGAGGAGTGGGCCATCCGCCTTTACAACCTCTACAAGAGCCGCCGGTTTTGCTCCAGCACGCCGACCCTCTTCAAGTCCGGCACCCTCCACAGCCAGCTCTCGAGCTGCTACCTCTACAAGGTGGACGACTCGATCGAGTCGATCATGCAGCGCGGGATCGCCGACAATGCATACCTCTCCAAATGGGCTGGCGGTCTTGGAGGATCGTGGACGGCCGTCCGGGGGACGGGCAGCTACATCAAGGGAACGAACGGCGAGAGCCAGGGCGTGATCCCCTTCCTGAAGCTTCACAACGACCAGCTGGTTGCCGTGAACCAGGGGGGCAAGCGCCGCGGCTCCGGCTGCGCGTATCTGGAATCCTGGCACAATGACGTGGAGGATTTCCTCCAGCTCCGCCGCAATACCGGCGATGACCGGCGCCGCGCCCATGACCTCAATACGGCCAATTGGGTCCCCGATCTCTTCATGAAGCGGATGGAGGCGCGCCAGAACTGGACGTTGTTCCGCGCCAACGAGGCCCCTGACCTTCATGACCTCTTCGGAAAAAAATTTGAGGAGCGCTATGTGGAATACGAGCGCCTGGCGAAAGAGGGAAAGATCACCGGAAAGGAAGTTCCCGCCATCGAGATGTGGAAGCAGATGCTGAAGATGCTGCTGGAGACCGGGCACCCGTGGATCACCTTCAAGGATCCCTGCAACCTCCGCAGCCCGCAGGATCATGCCGGCGTCATCCACTCTTCCAACCTTTGCACCGAGATCACGCTCAACACCAGCGAGGACGAAACGGCCGTCTGCAATCTGGGGTCTGTCGTTTTGGACACCCACATGAAGGCCGATGGATCGCTTGATCACGAGATGCTTCACGAGACGATCCACATCGCCGTGAGGGCGCTGGATAATGTCATCGACATCAATTTCTATCCGACAGAATCCGCGCGGCGGTCGAACCTTCGCCACCGTCCGATCGGGCTGGGGGTGATGGGGGTTCAAAACGCGCTCTTCAAGCGGGGAATCGAGTTTGCGAGCGAGGCGGCTGTTGAGTTCAACGACGAGTTCATGGAGGCGATCGCCTACTATGCCTACTCGGCCTCCAGCGATCTCGCCGCCGAGCGTGGGGCCTACAGCTCGTTCCTTGGATCGAAGTGGGAGCGAGGGCTCCTGCCTCAGGACACGATCGATCTATTGGAGGAGGAACGCGGAATCAAAATTGATGTTCCGCGCGGAGGCCGCATGGACTGGGCGCCGGTCCGGGCCAAGATCAACTCGCAGGGGATGCGGAATTCCAATGTTCTGGCGATCGCGCCGACGGCGACGATCTCGAACATCATGGGTACCACTCCATGCATCGAGCCGAACTACAAGAACCTCTACGCCAAGGAAAACCTCGGCGGGAAGTTCACGATTCTCAGCACCGAGCTTGTTCGCGACCTGAAAAAGCTCGGGAAGTGGGATGACGCGATGCTTGAGCAGATCAAATACTTCGAGGGCGAGCTGAAGAATATTGAGGGGATCCCTGCGGACGTTGTCCGCAAGCACCTCACAGTCTTCGGAATTCCGTTCCAATTCGTCATCGACGCGGCCGCCCGGCGGCAGAAGTGGATCGACCAGTCCCAGTCGGTCAACCTATTCATCGCCGAGCCCGACATGAAGGTGCTCAGCCACATGTATCGCCGGGCTTGGCACACCGGTCTCAAGACGACCTACTACCTCCGCACGCTCGGAGCCTCCAGCATCGAAGGGCCCACAACCAACGTGAAAAAAGAGCTCCGCGGCGTCGTGGCCGGCCCCAAAAAAGAATTCTCCGCCGAGGAAAAAATGGCCTGCTCTATCGAGGCCATGCGCAATGGCGAAGAGTGCGAGGCCTGCCAGTAAGGGCGGAGTTGGTCGTTGGTCGCTGATTGTTGATTGTTGATTGTTGATTGTTGATTGTTGATTGTTGATTGTTGATTGTTGATTGTTGATTGTTGATTGTTGATTGTTGAT
>JBGSJQ010000132.1:0-7911 GCA_041741775.1 Terrimicrobiaceae bacterium
CGCTGGAGTCGCTGCGGGCGTGACCGCCGGACTCGCTTCTGGAGCAGGCGTCGGGGAAGCCGCTGCGCTGCGCCGTTCCGCAATGGCAGGAATGAGAAAAAATGCGGCAACGGCTCCAAGGGCAACGACGAGCAAGATACCGGCAGAGACAGCGGCTAAAACCGGCACCCCGGATTTTTTTGCGGCAGGCAGAGGGGGCGGGGATGGTTCCCTGGCAACTGGGATCGTCACTGCGGGCGGCGGCGGAGCCGCATCTCCGCAGGCGGATTCGAAAGTCGAAAGAAAATCCACGATCGAGGCAAAGGAAACCGCCGGGTCCAACGCGCGCCGAAGCGCGGCATTGGCCTCCTCAGGAATCCCGGGAATCGGCACCGGGGCTCCCGATTTCACCCCGCCGAGCATTTCATAGGCCAGCGATGCGAGGGCATAAACGTAGCAAGGCCCCTCGTCGGCACCAAAGGATCCGCTCTCGCGAAGCAGGGAAAGCGCGGACGTCACAAGCGTCGCGTCCGGCGACGAAGGGGCGGACGGGGGCGAAAACGCGTTGAAGCGGACTCCGACATCCGCCCCGACGATCCCCTCCACCCCGATAAGAAAGACTTCGTGCGGGGAAAGATCCGGGCACGGGATCCCCCCGGCCTGCAAGGCGGCGAAGCCTTCGGCCAGCGGACGCAGGATGGCCAGCGTTTCGGCAGGCTGGAGGGCTTTGCGCGTGCGAAGGAGATCGAGCAGCACAAGGCCTTCCACCCAGTCCAGCGTCAGAAAACTGATGTTCTCGAACCGCTCGATGAAGTGGATTCTCTGGATGGCAGGCGAGTCGATCCGCTGGATGGCGGCAATCTCCTCCTCGATCCGCGTGCAGGCCTCGCGGGTGGCAACCAGCGAGGGATCCAGCACCAGCAACGCCAACGGTGTCCCGTCCAGCTCCGCCTGGAAGACCCTTCCGAAATCCGATGCCCGGGTCTCGCTCAAAATCTGGTAGCGTCCGGCAAAAACCCCGCCCGGTGACGGGCCCGCGATTGCGGCCACAGCCGGCTCGTCCATCGCCTGGGTTTCGAATGTATCCGCAGCAGCAGGCTGCGGTGTGGCAGCAGAATTTCCCCCGGGCTTGAGGCTGGCCATGCAGGCCTCCACCTCACGGCGAAGGTCGGTGGGCAACTGCGGGCGGGCGGCAGGATCTTTGGCCAGCATGTGGCGGAGGAGGTCGATCACTTGCGCGGACTGTCCGGTGAGAGTCTCCAGCGGAGGATCGCGGTGCAGGTGCTGGCTCATCACCTGCGCCAGGGAACCGCTGAACGGCGCACGGCCGGCCAGCAGGTAATACAGCGTGACGCCGAGCGAGTAGATGTCCGAGCGGATATCGATCTCGCGCTCCTCCAATTGCTCGGGGCTGGCAAAGTGGGGCGTCCCGAGAAACCCTCCCACCGTGAGGGTGGCAGCGTCTTCATTTCCTCCCGCAGAACTCTTGGCAAGCCCGAAATCGATGACCTTCACGGTGAACTCGTTGTCGTCCTCCCTCACCAGCATGAGGTTCGAGGGCTTGATATCCCGATGCACGAGGCCCTGTTTCTGTGCGGCGCCAAGGGCCCGGGCCACTTGGGCAACAATCTCCAAAGCCACCGGAGTCGGGATCGCGCCCTCTCGCTTCATCTTCGCCTCGACCGTCTCTCCGTCGACATACTCCATCGCGTAGAAACAATTTCCACCCTCTTCGCCCAGATGGAACACAGTCGCGACATTCGGGTGCCGCAGGGCCGCCGCCGCGCGCGCCTCGCGCAAAAACCGTTGCTTCGCCACCTCGCTCGACAGGTAGGCGGCATTGATGACCTTCAGCGCGACGAAACAACGAAGGTTCGTATCGAACGCCTTATAGGTGATCCCCATCGCCCCGCGTCCGAGCTCAAACAACGACCCGTCCTCCCGCAGGGGAACCTCAAAATGCTGAAATCGGACGGGCTCGGACATTCAGCCTGCCTGTTTACCAAACCTGCCCGCCAGTTTTCGATGCAAATCGACATGCAAATCGAAGGGGCTCCCCGGATTCTCGCGTGACAATCCGCCGACGCGGGGAATAGTTGAAGCATGGACGAGCTGAAGTTGCTGGGAGTGGCGCTGGGCCTTGCAAGCCTGGCCGGAATCAATCTCTACCTCACGGTCTTTGTCACCGGGCTCTCGGTCCACATGAGTTGGGTGGTTCTGCCCCCCTCCCTCCACGGCCTCGAAGTCCTCGGTGACCCGACCATTATCGGCGTCGCTGCCTTCCTCTACCTCGTCGAATTTTTTGCGGACAAGGTTCCATGGGTCGATACCGCATGGGACTCAGTGCACACGTTTATCCGGCCCGTGGGGGCGGCTGCTCTCGCCGTCGCGGCCCTCGGAAATGCCCATCCCGTCTTCGAGATTGTCGCGGCCCTCCTCGCCGGAGGCATGGCCCTGACCTCGCATGTTGCTAAGGCCGGGACCCGCCTCGTGGCGAACGCTTCCCCGGAACCTGTTTCCAACATCGGGCTGAGCCTGGCGGAGGACGGCGTCGTGTTTGCCGGACTGGGCTTGCTGGTCTGGAACCCGATTGTCGGGCTCATCGTGGCTGTCGCATTCACCCTCGCCGTGCTCCTCATCCTCCCGCGCCTGCTGCGCGGCATCCGCGCCAAACTCTGGCTGGCCTGGAAAAAACTCAACGCCCCGCCCGAGGAGTCGAAGGTCGCCGAGCTCCGCCAGTCTCTCCCCGGATCGGCCGAGCTCCAGCTTCGTCGCTCGCATGCCAGCAAGGCTTCAGTGGACTGGAGCGCAGCCTGCCTCAGCGGCGGCGGCCCCCGCCTCAAGCCCAATGTCCGGGGTTGGCTCGTCGCGCTCGAAGACGAACCAAAAAGCCTGTTCTTTATTGGACGCAGCTTCACTGGCGGATTTGTCCTCGAAATGGACATGACCGGAGCCGGGGTCGTCCACAAATCCGGATTCCTCTGCGACCGGATTGACGTCACCCACCGCGACGGTTCCCCGAGGCATTCGTTTGTCTTCGAGTGCGGGCAGACCCGGATCGCCCGCTCCCTTGCCGACAAACTGTCTGGCCGTCCCGCCCATCAGCCATCCAGAGAAGCGCAACTGCTATCCGACGGGGAAAACGAGGCGAAAAAAGAGCGTCCGTTTCCCTGCTCGTGAGCGAGGAGAAAGCGCTTGCGCTCAAGCCCTCCCGCGTAGCCGGTCAGCTGGCCATTGGATCCAATCACCCGATGACAGGGGAGCACGATCGCCAGCCGGTTTTGCCCGACCGCCCTTCCCACGGCGCGAACGGCTTTTGGAGATCCCGCCCGACGGGCCAGCTCCGCGTAGGACCATGTGCAGCCCGGCGGCACGTCCTTCAGCGCACCCCAAACCCGTTCCTGAAAGGGTGTGCCCGAAAACCCCACCGGTGTTTCAAATTTCCGCAGACCTGATTCAAAATACGCCTCCAACTCGGCTCGCATCTGCTCGATGACAGGTGACGTGCCGGAAAAAAAGTCTGCTCCCAGACGACGGCGCAGAACCTCAACCTGATTCTCCAGCATCAGACGGTCCCGGAACTCCACAAGGTAGACCGCCTTTTCATCGCCGGCGACCAGGATCGGCCCCAGCGGGGACATGACCTGCGCGACCTTGAGGGGGAGGCGCGGATGGAGGAAGACGCCCGTCGTTCGGCGTCCCCCGTTCACGGCCACCCCTTCGATCGTGGGCCTCTTATCCAGAAACGGAGGGAAGAGGGTCGCCGGATCGGGAAGGCAGTTTGGCGGAGGCATGAGAGAAAGCTACCCGAGGCGATTTGCCGCGCAATTTTTTTGCGGTGTGTGTTGTTGGAAGACCGCTGGTTTCTGATATGGTCAGCCGCTCCATGGCGCTCAGCGAACAACTCCAATCCCGCCTCACCCCCGGATTTTTTCGGCCGCTGAGCCGTCCCTCGTGGCCGGTCTATGTGGATGTGGCAGACCGCCTGCTGGACGGGGCCGATGAGGGCGGCCAAATCTCGCGCGACGAGACGCTGGGCCTCATCCGCGAGACCGTGCTCGGCCATCCAAATGTCGTTCTCGACCCGGATGAAGGGGCCGCTTTTGCCGATGCCCGCCAGAAGGCTTCCCAGCTTTACAACCGCCTCCTCGAAGCGGGGTGGCTCCACGAGAGACGCCTGTCGCTCGACTCGGTCCAGGTGCTCGTCACGCCGCCTCTGCGGTGGACAGTCCGCCTGCTGCGCGAGCTCTCGCTCAGCGATGCGACGGATCTCAAAGATTTCGCGGCGACCCTGCGCTCGCTGTGCCGGGACTTGCTGGAGCCTCCAGCCCTGGATCCTGCCTCGCACGAACCCGAGCCCCTGCGCCAGGTCGTGACGGATCTTCTCGCCCGTGCGACCCGCGCAGCGGACCAGATGCACGCCGTCGAGTCCCTGATCCTCGCAGCCGAGTCCGAGCAGCGTGGAAGTGGCTCGGCGGCGGAAACGCTCGCCCGCTTCCTGGTCGATTTCCACGCAGGCGAGCATATGGTCTGCTACGACGCCCTTCAGGAGGGAGGGCTCCTCCCGCGGTTGCAGGCCGCCCGCAAAGTCGTTCAAGAGGCCGGAGCCAGCGCGCTGGCGAAGGAACGCCTCGCCGCCGGCCTCCTTGCCGCGAATAAATCCTCCTCCGCCGAGGCCGCCTACGCGGATGCGGAATCTCTCTTGCGGAAGCTGGAAAAGGCGGTCGGGGTGATCCCGGCCAAGCAGCGCATCATCGATGGGCGCGTTGCGGATTTCAGCCGCCTCTCGGCCCAGCGCTACCGCTACCAGACCGAGATGCGCGGACGTCAACCCGGGCGGGTGAAGGATTACATGGACGCGGCAGCGGCCTTGCACTCCGGCCGCCGGTTCAGCGATCTTGACCGTGAGCCGGGGATGGCGCTGCTGTGCCCGTCTGTGGAAATCCGCCAGGGCACCGACGCTCTTGCTCCCGGTCGCCGCACCCGTGCCCGCATCAACCTCTCCATCGATCCCGCTCTCCGCGATCCGGACAGCGACTCGCTCGATGCGCAGGATGCCATTCGCCGCCATAACCAATCCGTCATTGCCCCCCAGCGGGCCCTCCGGTTTTTCGAGGATCGCGGGGTTGCGCCCGGCTCCAGCCTCAGCTCTGCGGATATCGCCGCGCTGCCTGAAGATGACTGGCTCGATCTGCTCGCCGTCCTCGCTTTCGATTCCGCCCGCAAGCCCGGGGCCCGCAAGCCGGTTCGGTGGAAAATTCACGCCGCCCGCAAAGACGCCGGCCTCACGCCGGAGATGGTCCCAGCGGACGAGGTCGGCGGGCGGCTGATGGACCGCGTCACCATTGAACGCCTCGCATGAGCTCGCTGCCCTGGCCATCTTTTTGGGAGCACGTTCCGGAGTCCGACCGTGCGGCTCTTGGCGAAATCCTGACGGAGTTACTCGCGACGGGCGTCCTTCTTGGCTCGGAGGGCCGTGGACGCAGCCTCTACCTCCTGGCGCGCGACTACAGTCGGGAGATCGCGGACTACCTTGCGCCGCTCCATTTGGAATACCTTGAGGATCCCGAAAACAGCATTCTCCAGGCGCGCCCCGTCCCGGGCGAGTGCGGCCTCACCGCCCGATTCAGCAAGGCCGAAACGCTGGTCCTTCTCGTTCTCTGGCGGATCTACGATGACATCCGCCTCAACCAGATCACGCCCGTCGTGCTCACCACAGCGCAGGCGGTCTTCGACAAGTGGCGCCTGTTTTTCGAGCAGATCGAGCCGCCGGCGGAGTCCCAACTCGACCGCATCCTCAGCCGCTTCCGTCGCCTGCGCCTTCTCCGCCTCCAGACAAAATCCGAGGTCGAGCGCTTCGGGGATCTCAGCATCGAGATCCTGCCCACCCTTCCACGCGTGATCCCTTTTGAAAATGAGGCGGCCTGGCAGCAGCAGGCCGCCGTGTATCAGTCGGATCCCGTGAGTCCGTCTGGCGAGTCCGTCCCCGACGAGGAGGAGGCGCTTTGAACGACAAGCGCATCTCGCTCAGCCGCATCATTGCGGTGAATTGGTATGGGTTCCGCCAGATCCTCGACGTCTCCGGGCACACGCTCGTGGCCGGTGCGTTCGGGACGGGGAAAACCGCCCTGCTCGACCTTCTCCAATACGTGCTCCTCGGCAGCCATTGGCGCCCGAACCGCGCGGCGGCCGGAAACGTGCGCAGCCGCTCGCTCGTCAGCTATTGCCTCTGCGACACGAACACGCGCCAGAATGGCCAGCCCCACTACACCCGCCAGAGCGGGGTCACGTTTATCGGGCTGGAATTCACCTGGCCCCAAACCGATGCCGAACGCCGGCAGAAGGCTGAGCCCCGCCGCGAAACCTGGGGCATGCGTGTCGAATTCAGCAGCGCGACCGCCGAGCCCCGCTACACCTGGTTTGGAATTCCGGAACGCCTCGAATGGGATCAGATGGCCCCCGGCGGCACGTTCCTCGAGGAGGATGTTTTTCGCAGCTGGCTCCGGCGCGAATACGGGCGCGAATCCGTCTTCAGCCGCCAAGTGGATTACCTCAACGAGATGGCGACCCCGCACCACCTCTACTTCGAGCCCGAGGCGTTCCGGCGGACCCTTCCGAAGGCCATCGCGTTCGAGCCCGAGGACAATGTCGAAAAATTTCTGCGGGAGTTCGTGCTGGAGGAGAGCACGCTGGACGTCCGCGATGTCCGGGCCTCGGTGGCCGCCTACCGCGAGACGCACGCGATCCTTGCCAATCAGAAGGACGAGGCCGACCTCCTGCGCGACGTTTGTCGTCATCACGATCAGCTCGACGAGGCTACCCGCGAGGCAGCGGCCTTCCGCCACGTCTCCCGGCAATTTTTTCTCGACCAGGCCCGCGAGCGCCACCAGCGCCTCGCGCAGGAGCTCGAAATCCTTCGCCGGGATTCCGAACGCGACCGATCTGCGCTTGCGGAGGCCCGCAGCGAACTGGAGGAGGCCCGCAAAATCATCGAGGCCACCCGGCTGGAGGTGAGCGCTGATCCGCAGGCGGTTGAGCTGGAAAAACTCGAGCGCCGCCGCGTGGACTTGCAGGCCGAAATTTCCCGTGCCGAGGAATCCCGGAAGACCTTCCGCGAACAGTGCTCGACGCTGAGGATGCGATGGAACTCGTGGCTCAAGCGCGGCGACGAACTCGCGGACCGCGACCCGCTTTGCAGTCCGCTCCGCGCGATCCTCCAAGTCGATCCTTCGGCGGTTGAAAACCTGGTGGCCCCGGACGACTCGACAGCGGCTCAAGCCCGGGCCTCTCTCGCAGCGGTCTTCCCGGAGGTTTGGCAAGATGCATCTGCCGTGCTCAAAGACGTCCGAAGGCAGGAGGCCGACCATCAGCGCCGCCTGCAGCAACTGGCTGCCGACCTCGAGACCCTGGGCCGCAATGAGGAACTTGGCATCTGCCCTGTCTTCCGCGCGCTCCGCGAAAAGCTGGGTGACAAAGTCCGGCAGCTTGGACGGCTGATCGAGGTGCGCGAGGAGGCCGACCGTTGGTGGCCAGCTCTGGAGATTTACCTCGGTGCCCGCCGCTTTGTCCTTGTGGTCGAAAAATCCGACTACCCGGTGGCGATGGAGATCCTTCGCCGCACCCCGCCCGGGCGCGAACCCGAGAGCCTGCTCAACCCATGGGAGGCCGAAAAATTGTCGGCGAAGGCTCTGCCGGATTCCCTCGCCACCAAAGTGGAGGTGGAGGATCCACTCGCACGGAACTTTGTGACCCATCTCCTCGGCGATGTCGTCTGCGTCGAGTCGTCCGATGCCCTCGACCAGTCCCCGGCCGGCCGGGCGATCACGCCGGAGGGGATCTTCAAGCAGGTCCCTCTGCGCCGTCGCCTCCTGCCGGAGAAAGACGTGCCGCTCACGCTTGGGGTCCGCGGCCGCGAGCGTCTTCGCGCCGCCC
>JBGSJQ010000133.1:0-13380 GCA_041741775.1 Terrimicrobiaceae bacterium
GATTTGATGCGGGCGCCGAATGCTGGAAAATCCAGCTCTGCACCGTCGTTGATTTGATCGCCGTTAAGGGCAGCGGGTTCATGGGGGGGCGGGTTCATAATTGGGCAGGGGAGGGAGGGGCGAAACATGGGATGGTTGGTGGCATATTTTTTCTAACTAGCAATTCCAGTTGGTGTGCTGGGGGGAGATGTGTGCGGACCGTATTGGCGCAGCAAGGGGGGGGCATATGTATTAAACAGGGCATATTCTATGCATCTAAGAGAAGTGTTCTGGTAGATATCTTCTAACTTGATAGGGGGTTCCTGCGGGCCTGTATATACTACTTGTTATCATTGCTTTACGTGCCGCAGGAAGGGGGTGTTATCTCGACGTTTTCCACCCCCCTAACTCCCCCCCCCGGTCCTGCCGCAGCAGCAGCCATGCAGGTCTCGCTAATAGTGTAGAACTTGCACTCGTCCGTTCCACTCGCAAAAGATCCTGCAGAGTGCCTTCGAGTCTCTCGCCTGACGGTAAAACCTTCGATCTCCACGCGATTGTCGGTGGACCGGTTGAAGACTTCGCTCATAACTGAGCCGATAGCCTTGTAAACGCGTTGCTCATCATCCCGTCTTGAAGCAGGCACGCCCGGAACATCCATGTTCACGTTCATGATGACTGAGCCAAGACCGGAGGCCCGCATCTCCTCTCCTAGCCTTCCAGCCATCCGGACCTCCAGGCATAACCGTCTGAGCCATCCCAGGTTTTTACTGGCAATCCGTTCCTGAATTTGGCGGTTGCCATCCATGATAGGAGGAAGGCCAAACAAAGCCTGCGCAATCCAATCCGCCACCTGAACACCGTCGTGGAAGCCATTGCGAAAGCGCCGCTCGCTTGTGCGCGGATGGTTACAGCTATGCCACTCCCTGATTGCGGAGAAAATGCATCCGAGGTAGTAGGGCTGGTTTGCCCTAACGTGGTGGAGGATGTCGCCCTCCGGGTATTGTTGAAATCTTGCAGCGCCCCGGTGGCGCAGGACGATAAACATGCAGCGGTCGGCCAGGTCCTGAGTGGCCTCAAATCCATTGCTCGTGATTGATAAGAAATATTTTTCCCGATCAACATATTTATAACCAGCCCTTACCAACCGGATATCGAAGAGCCCGTCGCCGGTTGCGAACTGCTCCAATAAAATAGACGCATAGGTCCCTCGCAGGTTATCGAGCTGAGGGAACGGCTCCCCCCTGGAAAGGGCCTGACCGAATGCCTCATCCGCTGATCCCACACCCCCAACAGCGCCCGTTACAATACTGGGCTTGGTCCCGTAACATGCAGTTCTCACATCGTCGAGGAACCCCTTCCCTGCGCCGCGCCGATCTGCCTCAATGACCGTGATCGGCACGCGACCCGCAATGAGTCCGCCCTGCTTGAGCGCAGGCAGCAGAAGATTTGCCAGCGCTCTGCCCTGGTCGGCTGGGCTTTCGAATGCAAAGCCCCCCAGTAGGTCATCCATGATGCGGCTCGCGGCTTCACAAAAAGGAACATCCGGCGGAGGCTCACTCAGATAGAACATTTTTGTCACCGGATCGTAACCTCTTGGAGTTGGAATCAGCTCCTCGCCGGCCAATCTCAAAATCGGGAACTTTGAAATTCCTTTCAGAAGAGGCAGTTGAGTTTTTGCTTCAGCCGCGAGGAGGATGGAGGCATCCTCCTTCCTGAGCGAAGTCGCTGTGTCGCCATTTTTAACTAAACGGATATGGCGATCAAACGTGCTGACCGCTTCTGCGGGAGTCAGCTTTTTTATGCTCCCCCCGGCAAATGGGTCCTCGACAATTCGAACGACCTCGCCGTCATGCAGGAAAAATCGGTTTGCCTCAGCAAGGATGCGATAGGACTCTGTGGCAGTGGCATGCCAATCGACAGGTCCGTATGGCATGAAAACGACGGGTTTAGCGCTCATTGATCGCCCTCCCGGTTGGTTGCGGATCCAAAAACAGGAGGCGCTGGAGCGTCCCGTGCTTGAGATTGCGGCTGAACGGCAGGCGGGTAAGACGCACCGCGGAAAGCGCCGCGGGGTCTGCGCCGTAGACGATGGATTCAAGCAGGTTGGAATCCCGATGGGAATCCCAGGCGTTTTTGTTTGGAGCGTCAACCCTGACAAGAGCGTGGATGCTCTTGCCGCCGCTCGTGTAAATCGCGGCTATCGGAAGCGCAAGATTAGCAAGGTATTTGAGCCAGAGATTATTTACCCCTGGGATTTCCTTTTCGTGGTCGCATTCAAGGACGGCGTACCGGAAGGATGTGATAGATTCCTCCGATCTCATGGAAAGCCGCCCCCCATTTCGCGGATTGGGATGCGAGCGCCCGTCGATCGGATTACACAGGGACCAGACCCCCTCGCCTTCCGGCCGGCCAAGGTCCGCCCCGTGGCTCCAAATCCATTTGGGCCTGCGGGCAATCATCCTGTCAAAGATCGCGACCTTCTCGCCGTCCTGATAGAGGTTCGAGAGGAACTCGCTTGCGGATTCGGCCCAGGCTGGCGAGCGCCCGCGCAGGTACTGCTCGGATATGTCAGGAAGATGCTCAACATAATCCGCCAGGGCTTGTTCATCGAATTGAGGCCTGGGCTTCTTCCGCGCCAATAACTGATGGTAATCCGCGGATGTGGATTCCCCCGATACATACTCGTATGCGCGCTCAGCCTGCCGCCGCACGGACTGGGGGTCGATAGGAGCATCGACAGTCTCCAGCTTTTCGGCGACCATCATTATGGCTGAGTTGATCGGAACCGCAGCTCCAGCTGCGATCAGAAATCCTTTGTATTGCTGGCTATGCTTTGTGACGCCGGTGCTCCAGTCCAGGGCGTCGAGCTTGTTCTTAAGATAAAGAAGCGAATGAGCGGGGCCATCATGCGGAAGCACCACGACTGGAGCATCATTATTCTTGCAGCGCCTGCCGTCGAGCCCGGGTTGCCAATCCACCTCACTGCCGATCCGATTGGCGACGCGCAGCGCCGGCTTCGTCAGTAATTCCTGAGCGGAATCTTTGATGCCCCCGTCTGTCGCCATGATATCAAGGCCATTGCAGACGTGTGCAAAGTCCTCCAGTTTGGCGTGATCTGGCGGGAATGCGCTTTCAGGGGCACGACCCTGATCGTTATTATTGTAGATGACGGGCTTTTCATGATTGTCAGAAAGCCGATCAATATTGTAAGATTGCATTGCATTAGATAGTTAATATACCGGCAGCGGACTTGTCCCCCGCTGCCGGTATTTTGTTTGGTTCAGATTCCTGGCATCGCAGTTCCGGTAAGGCTTGATCCCATCACTACGTCGAGGCATCCGTCTCCATAATATGGACTGCCTTTTTTCAAGCCGATTATAGAGTCCTTGGGCACCTTGAGCGATAGGACGCCGGAATTTCCCGGCGCGTTGAAGTCGCGGTCATATTTTCCGCCCAACCATCTGGAGGCCATTGCGGCGCGCGAGGCCTCGAAGGTGTAGGAGACTCCGAGGAGCATGGTCGGGAAGATTCCTCCGCGGAAGATCGCGATCTCTTCCGGAAGTTGATCGTAGATCGGCTGCTCGTCGTGGTCATGCCAGAGCCGCCGGATCTGATCACGCACGGCACCATGCTGTGAGTTCAGCTCGCCAAACCACCTATGGAGTGTGCTCGTGATCCGCGGAGATGGTTCCATGCAGAACCAGAGCTGGCCCAAGGCCCAGAACCTGACCCTCTGACTGTCGGCCGGATTGCTACATGCAGTCCCCATGCGAGAGATCTCCTTTAGAGCCCATTCCCCGTGATTCCCGACCGGGGGTTGCGTGGCACTCTCGATCCCGAGGACCAGGTTTTCCCACTGTTGGAAAGTGAACTCACTCAGTGCGACTGACAGTTGTTGATATTTTGCTGTCCAACTTACTGGCCAGTTGATCGCCTGGATGCAATCCAGCGCCGCTTCTGTCCAGCCGCGATGGAAAAGATTCCGTTCGAGATATCCAACCATTTTTGCCTCCTCCATCCGAGATGCCTGCGCAAGGATTGTCCCTGGCGTGGCATCTTGCGAATAATTTGGAAGCTCCATGGTGATCCGTTCCTTGCGGCGGAACTCCGCGGGTCTGGGTTTCGCAGGCTTATGATCGGAAGGGGAGGTCCCTTTCGGCCTCGCCTTTGCCTTCGCAGAAGCTTTGGTGGATTTCTTGGTTACCCCCCTCGCGTGGAGGCGAGGGGCTGTTCGGGGTATGTGCTTAGACATATTAGTTTAAATGCCCAGTCTGCATGATGAGCATCACCCGCTGGGCCAGCCAGGCGGCGCTCATTCCCTGTTTTGGGAAAATTATGACATTCGATGGTGCGAAGGAGGGCGGCTTTTGCCCCCCTCGGCTGCCGGCAGGCCGTTGATCAAGTCATTAGGAATTGCCGCAAGGATTTCCTCCCGCGCCCGGCAGGCCCACGAGAAGTCAGCATTCGCCCACTCGATTTTTTTAATCGCATGAACCGCCTCAAGCGTCATTGCGCGGAGGGGGCTTTGGTCGTAGGTGAGAGTCTCCATGCTCCCCGCTTCCGACTTAGACACAGGGCGCGCAGCTTTTATAATCTCCTCGCGGCTTCGCGTTTCTGTTCCAGCGCGAATATTCTCTGCCACACCGAGCACTTTTACTGAGGCCGCATACTGGCCTGCGCGTTTGACGGTGCGCTCGGACACTCCGGCCTCCATAGCCAATTTTTTGGCCGTATTACCCAAGGGGCCAGTCTGTCCCCTTGGGTCCCGGCTGCCGCCATGGCGCCCCTTCCGTGAATTATACAAATCGCCAAGTAGCAGCGTCCAGACGTCCTCTGAGAGGTTCCTCCTCCCCAACTGGAGTTCCATGATAAATTCCATGGCTCCCTCCCTGTCCGGAAAAGCCATCTCAATGGTCTGGATGTTCTTGTAGCCAAGGTCCCGCAAGATTTCCAAGCGGTGATGACCGTCTACCAGAACAACTCCTCGCGAATCTCGCAAAACAATGAGAGGTGAGAGTGGCCCCTCACGCTGAATCGATTCTCGTAGAATGCTCATCTCGTCGTCCCTCAGCCGGGTGCATCTGTTTTTGAACTTCTCATCGATGATGATGCGCTCGATGGAGGTCTCCTGCACCATGCCCGCGTTGCGCCTGACGTCCTCGGCTGCCGACGCAGGGGGGGCACCTTCCTCCTGTGCTTCGCAGTACGGCTGCGGACTTAAGTCGCTCGAGGGATCCTCCACATCCTCATTATCGAAGCCTCGCTCGTCTTCGCCGGAATACTGCTCCCAGCCCCCGGCATCGTCGAGAGGCTCATAATCGCTAGCTTTTAGATCTGTCTCATCAAGCAGGCTGGACGAAACTTCTGCCTGATCTCTCGGCTCGTGCGCGGAGTTGAAATTGGCATCGTGGTCTGGTCCGAGCGTGATTTCGGCTTGCTCGGCATCAGGATTGGGCTGGTTCTGATTCGCGTTCATATTTTGTTGGGTGGGTTGATGGTTCATCTCTAGTCGTTTTTTGGTCAGCAGCGGACGGTTATGGGTTGCAGAAACGCTCGAGCTCACTGACCGGGATCATTTTGTGACGGAGCACATTGATGACGCGGATCTCCTTCCGTTCGATCAGTCGCCGAATAGACGACTTGGAGATGCTCAACGCCTGGGCGGCTTCCGCGATCTTGACTGCGAGCGGACGCTCATGGTCAAAAATTGATTGATTCCATGCTGGACATTTGCTACTAGTTTTGAGTTTGGGCGGCATATTGATGGTGGTTTGTTGATTCTCCAGGGTCCTTGGGGGAAGTCTGGCTCCTGGAACTGCAATACAGGTAACAGGAGCTATCTTTGGGGTAAATTGTGGGCCGCCCACTTTTAAAAATCGACACTCACTTAATGATGCAAAAAAAACGCACCTCACAAATCAACCGCACCCAAGTCAGCCTAAGCCAGGAGTATCGTGCTGCATTAAAACTCCTCAGAGATATCTACTCCTGCGATACTTCTCCTCTGATCCAGTGTCTCATTCATGAAGCGGTGCTGGACATCCCCGCGAGGCTGCATACATGCGCTGCTGAAATGGCGCGCGACTTTTTTGAGGATGAGCTCCGCAAGAAGGCCTCGGCGGGGAAAGAGCTTTTAAGCGCCGACGCTCTGCATCATGGCAGGTATAGCAAGTATTTAGAGAGACCCCTCCTCACCCCAGAAAAAGTGATGGAGCGCATCAGCCATCCGTTCAGATCCAAAAGAGTTGACCTCCGGGCATATTATCCGCGCTCGCTAAGGCGACGCCAGGAAGGGGAGACTCCAAACTCCTGTCAGTTTCGCCCTGAGACTCCCCAAATTGGGACGCCGGACAAACTTCGTGAGATTTTCTATCCCGAGAATATTAAACCATCCCTTCGAAACATCTGCGAACATGCGAACGATATGCAAGAAATTCTTTGCGAGATGATATTTGAAGGCATGGAGAAACTTAGAGCGACCTATCGCTCTGTTCCTTCCGTATTGTCCGATGCTGAGCGCGATGATACAACTAATATTGCACGAGTATCTAAGCTTAAGCGCGCTGGTCTCTCGCCAACTAACATTGCTTTAATGTTAAAAGCCCGGACGTTAGATCAAATGCCGACAGAGCCAAGCGACCTTCCAGTAACCAAAAAGAGATCGACCCGTCCACGCACCCACAAAAGGCCCGCTGGAAAATAGTGATGACTCTCTAAAGCCTGATTATTCGGCATGTCCCACGCAGATCGTCAAGCCCGCGATCGATCACGTTTCCTTACCCTCCCGCGTGCCCGCAAACGCGTTTCCTAAAATGCGAAGTCCCTAATCTACGGCGAGGACCATCTTCCTATACCCCTTGCCTGCCGGGACCTTATGCGCCGGTTCCCCGAACTCAAAACATCGGACCGCACCGACGTGAATAACCCCGGGATCACCTTCGTCGAGCTGTGATGCGGCAGGCTTTGCTTACAGCCATCGCGAACATGGATGCCCGGTTCGCAGGAATCCTTACTAGCGCCTCTCTACTGATTGGGCATCAAAATAGGCACTAAGTGGATGCGGCGTTCGTTGAGCAGGTCCGAAGCGAACTTCCTTCCCGGTCAGGCATTTGCTGGCATTTGCTTGCAAATACCCCCCAGTCGGATGCTTACTGGTCGCTCTGCCATGAACATCAAACACATCACCAGCGATTCCCTCCGCAGACTCCTCACCCTGACCGAGAAAAAAGACCAGCTCATCAAAGCCGTTACCGATGTTGAAAACGAGATCGCCAACGCGCTGAGCGGAGCCGCCACAACGGTCTCTGACTTTGTCGAGGTGATCGCCCCCGACAAGGCCACCAAAAAAAGCTCGAAGCCCGCTGCCGCCAAACCGGCAAAAAAGAAGCGGCAGATCAGCCCCGAGTCCCGGGCGAGAATGGCCGCAGCAGCAAAAGCCCGATGGGCAAGCAAGCGGTCCGGAAAAAAGGGATAGTCGCCTCAAGGGGCGAATTCCACGGCCGTCTGTCACAAACCCGATTCTGCCCGATTCAACGTCAAGTTGATGTAAAGTTGTGGCCCAACTTTACATCGAAAAAGGAGTTTTGGAGGGCTAAAAATGAGGCGTTTTTGCTGCGTAGAATGCTCATTATCAGGCACAAGCGAAAGGAATTTGGTTGAGGGGGTGTCCGGAAAAAAGTGTAAAGCTGAAAAAACGACCTCTCATGGAATTTGGGGGGGTGGTCTCTTCCCCCGTGGCCTAAGTGGTTCGCAATAAGAGATTTCCTATACACGACAATGTCGGTCGCATTTCGCCTTCGGTTGATACGGGCGCGGCAGCCTCAATTTTCGCCGATTGTCGTTGCAGAACGACTTTTTGTTTCGTCTCGCCCGGTTGACGGTATTCCCCCAAAGTCGTATTCGTGTCCATGGAGAACTCCATCGCTGTCATCAGTGACATCCACTCAAATTTCGAGGCGTTGACCATGTCCAATGACTTCTCATCGGCTTCGGAGAACTTCACCTGCCGCTGCACATGCAACAGGTTTTCCTGATACAGTCGACGGCTCTCCTCAGCCACCGGATTGGTGGGCTCGAAGTAGCACAGGTCGAAATGCCCCGCCCCGATCACCTCGAAGCCTTTGCGCAGGGCGTGAATCGTGCCTTCCTTGTCCACCACTTCCTTGATGCGCTTGAGCAGGTTGCGCGTCGCCTGCTCCTTGTCGCCGATCAGTTCGCAGTAGTCCGCCCACTTCTTCGTCTGCGTGGCGCGGATGAAGGAGATGACATCAGTCCGAACTGATCACAAGCCGCATGACCATCGCCGTTTCCCTGAGCCGGAAGCCCATATTTCTCTGCCTCGCCCAGCTTGTTGGCATCGTTGAAGCCTCCACATCAATCCCCCTGAGGTCGCTCGCTGCCCCAAACGGACGAAGATTTTGATCTTCGCGCCGATCTCAGTGTCGCCCCTCAGCGCCGGCCCGTCGGGAAATCTGCCGGCAGCCGGCACCCCCCCCCGCCCCGGATCTCGTGGCCCAGTTCCAGCAACTGGCCATCGAATACCGGCTCTGCTGTTGTCGTCCCCCGATCAATTTCGCACAAGAGATTTCGCACACGACACTTTTTCGGAGACAACAAAAAACCCGCTCAGCCTTTACTGGAGCAGGTTTGAGTGGTGCAGCCGGAAAGACTCGAACTTTCAACCTTCTGATCCGTAGTCAGATGCTCTATCCAATTGAGCTACGGCTGCTTGTCGGGGGGCAACAGCTCATCTGAGCTGACGTCCCAAGTCAAGATCGTTTTTGCGCGAAAACGTGCGCGAGGAAGAGCTGCGCAGGGCGCTCTCCAGGAAGACCATGGCCGGCTTTTCCCCGTTCTCCAAGCGGGCACGCACTTTACGCGGAGATGTGGGGTTCACCCCCAAACTGGAGCCTGTCCGAAAAGACGTGATCTTTTTATCAACCATGGTGGGGGGCTCATCATTCGTAGGCATACTCAGCCACCAGATTCATCAGGCCGCTCTCTGTGATAACCAGATAGAAGAACTGAAACTCACCACGTATCCACCTCGGGAGGACAGGATGGTCGGCGTCCGCTGCGGTGCGATCTTGAGCCAGATGACGGGATCAAATGCGAGGGGAACCCGTTACCGCGTCCGCAACCGACGAAGATCACCACCAGCAATAAACCCAGAAATGAAATATTCGACGTATCGTAGAGTCGCCATCAGAAGCTCCGAGGCCAGGTAAAGGGTTGGGCGCCTGGCTACTAAAGCTGCTGAATTTGTCGCGATCGGAGCCGGGGGGGTACTCCATTGGTGCGGGATTCCGAATCCACTGAGAAAACCGCACTTTAAGAGGAGTCGCATAATTGGGTCGAATCCTTCTCAAGGATTGAAACGGATGGAGGCGTATTTTTCAGGTCCGACTGGCATGTGTGCGGAAGCACTATACCACCCGGATAACCCTGGCGGTTGGGGCGGTCGTTTGGTCGCCGACGTGAGATCCGATCAGTTGCGATCCCAGCGGGGACTCGGGTGTAATCAGTGTGACCGATTTCTGTTGATGCAGGACCTCGGTTCCGCCGCCGGAGGGAGCGAGAAAAAACCATTCTTTCGCACCGGGGAATTCGATTTCGACCAGCGCTCCGAGATCGATCGGATCGTCCCCGACAAATCTGCGCAGCGGCATTTTTTCGATTTCGGCGATGGCCTCGGCGGCGGCGAGTGCCTGCTTTGCCAACCCGTCGGCAAGGTAGTTTTCCTCAATGGCGAGGGTGTCGTATTTTCCCTCGGCCTTGCTCTCGGCATGGTTGCCTCCCTCCCGCGTGATCTTTGAGACGTGGCTGCGGGTCTCGAATTCCTCCCGGAGGCGGTCAAGAATGCGGGCGATAATTTCCTGCTTGTTCATGAGAGGCTCTTGTGAACAGACCAACGGGATGATGGAGCTCAATTCCATAGCGGATTGATCCGCGTGCCATTTGGGTTGATTCCAAAACTCTGGAGGACTTTTTTCGCCACCTTGACCTCGATGTCCGTCGGCGGGGTTGTGGGGAGGATGCCTGCGAACCGGCCCTGCATACCCGCCGTGCCAGTCCCCCGATCTTCGCCCAGAGAGAAAAACTCCCCGCCTTTGTCCCGCTGGATTTCATACATGGCCAGGTATCCATAACCGGGGATCTCCGCGTTGAGGCTGATCACCTCAATCCGGTCCGGGGCGGTGGAGGGGCGGATGGCGCTATCAATGGAGCCACCGGGAGGGGCGATTCGTGCCCAGGCTTCGAGAATCAGGACGACAGCCGTGGAGCGGTTGGCCCGCGCCAGCAATCGGCAGGCTCCGGCAAAGTCATCCTTCACCTGAGGATGCGTCGTGCTGGTGGCGGAATGGAGAATCATGCCGTCATCCGAGAAGGCCAGCATCATGGGCGGCACCTGCCCATTGTCCCGGAGAAATCCCTCGGCAACCGCCCGTCCGGCGGCCAGGAGTTGCTGGATCTTCTCAGGCTGCGACATGGAGGATCGTCTCATGGGGATTGGCTGCGACATCCGCTTGGTCAGAATCTGTGGCGATGGCTCCTGCTTCCGGAACAGGTTTCGCAGGAATGCAAAAGAGGGCTTTCATGCCCTCAGTTTATACTCCCCGCCCGGCGGCGCGGAACAGAACGAAAATGCTGGAGGCATCAAAAGGATGCAGAGGCCGTCGGGCTTGGAGTGGCTTCTGTTCTCTGGTATGGAGGTGAGGAGATGCCACCCGTCGTCAAAAACCTCATGGAATCTCCGCTGTGAGGGCAGTTTTTCAAAATGAGAATTGCTATTTCAGGATGAAGGGGCTGGCGGCGGGGTTCTCATGCCGTTAGACTCCCGGCGGACCTCATGCGCGCAGCACGCTACTTCATCTACGGAATTCCCATTGTCATCGTCGCCCTCATCGCGGCGAGCTTCCTGAATTCGGCTTTCCTTTCCACCTCGAAAAAAAACGAGATGTCGATCGGGATCCTCGGGGAGCCGTCCACCCTGAACCCGATTCAGCAGGCCGACAGCGCCGCCTCGCAGGTTTTCTCAACGATTTTCAACGGCCTGCTGAAGTATAATGAGAACCTTGATATTGTTGGAGATCTGGCGAAGTCCTGGACCCTGACCCAGACGACCACGGTCGTCTTCAAGGACTCCGCCGCCTCGGCCGCCGCCCTCAATCTCGTGGAGTCGCGGCGCAGCGATTGGGCGGCTTGGAAGCTCGAAGTCGCGCGGATGGAGGGGAACTTTCTCCTGCTCTCGTTCACCGAACCCGGGATGGAGGCCTCGCAGGAAATTTTCACCCTCTTTCCGCCGGACTCCCTACAGCCGCTGGTCACGTTGCGGGTGGAGGTCAAGGAGGGGGCGCGGGAGGTCCTCGCCCGGCTTCGCAAGGATCATCCGCATGAGCGGATCGTTAGAGACTGGGTGGAATCGGGCGTGGCTTTCGAGCTGACGGCCACTCCGGAGGTCAAGGAACTTGTCGCCGTCTGGCTCGCCAACAATGGCGGGGGAGAAGTCAAGGAGACTGGCCCAGTGCCCTTCCTCGCCGAGCCGCAGGTCGTCTTCCGCCTCCGCAGCGGCGTGCGCTGGCACGACGGGAAGCCGTTCACCTCCCGCGACGTCGCCTTCACCTACGAGGCGATCATGGACGACGCGTCCGCCTCTCCCCGCAAAGCGGATTTTGATCTGATCCAAAGCGTCGAAACTCCCGGCCTGCACACTGTTCGGGTCACCTACCGCAAACCTTATTCCCCGGCGCTCAACAGCTGGATGATCTCGATCCTTCCCGCCCATATCCTCGAAGGAAAAAGCCAGGACTGGTGGACGGAGCACTTCAACCGGAGTCCCGTTGGCACGGGCCCGTTCAAATTTGGGGAGTGGAAGACCAATGAGTTCCTGCGTGTGGTGAGGAACCCGGACTACTTTCAGGCACCGGGACCGTGGCTCGACGGGATCGTCTTTCGCACCCTGCCCGACCAACTCTCCCTGCGCCTGGCGTTTGAGACGCGCCAGGTGGATTTTTGGTCGGCCGAGCCGTGGGCGGTCACCTCGTTTGAAAAGGACCCGCGCTTCACGGTGTTCTCGTCTCCCTCAAGCGCCTACACCTACATCGGCTGGAACCTGAACCGGCCGCTATTCCAGGACGAGCGCGTGCGACGGGCCCTGGCCCATGCGGTCGATATCCCCTCAATGGTGAAGTATATCCTCTACGGCCACGGAACCCAGAGCACGGGCATTTTCACCCCGCAGATGTGGTTCTTCAACTCCAGCGTGGTCCCGCTGACCTACGATCCCGAGAAGGCCAAGGCGCTTCTCGATGAGGCCGGCTGGGTGCCCGGGCCGGATGGGATCCGGGTGAAGGACGGCAAGCGGTTTTCTTTCGTCCTCATTTCCAACAACGGCAACGAGATCCGGCGGGACATCGCCACGCTCTTCCAGGACGGCATGAAGGACATCGGCATCGAGGTGAAGGTCGAGCTATACGAGTGGGCGGTTTTTTTGAAGAACTACATTAATAAAGGCGACTTCGACGCCATGGTCCTGGGCTGGTCGCTCGGCTACGACTACGACCAGTTCCAGATCTGGCACTCCTCGCAGACGAACCCCGAGCAGCTCAACGTCGTGGGATACAAAAACCCGGAGGTGGACCACCTCCTCGAGTCGATCCGCCAGGAATACAACCGCGATAAAATCATGGAAATGGCTGGGCGCATGCAGAGCATCATCTACCGCGATCAGCCGTATCTTTTCCTTTACGTGCCCCAGGGCACATCGGTCATGTGGAACGACGCCTATCGGATCCACCGCCCGGATGGCCACGGCGGCTGGATCGATTCGCCGGTGGAGATGACGAAGGCGGGCTGGAGCTATTGGTCGGATTGGTTCTACCGCCCCGAGTTCCGCGGTCGCCTGCCCGCCAGTGCTCCCAAGACGGCAAGGGGCCTAACCCAGGTTTCTTACGGCAAGCCCTGAAGGGGCTAAAATCGGGGGGGCTCGTCAAAAGGCACTACAAAGTCGTCAGGCTTTGGCGAAGGTGGAAGGCGGATTTCCAGTCGTTGCGCTTCTGCTTGTTCTTGCCGTGCGAGGAGTTTGCGAGCGTTCCTGCTCCCAACTCCTTTCCCACATGAGCGTCCCCTCCCTCTCCTGAAAATCCTGTCAAAAAGTCTTCAGCTGCGGGCCATGCGGCGCAGGAGGGCGTCGGCCATGTCTGCAGGCGTGGCGGCGACCTCGATGCCTGCGGCCTGCAGGGCTTCGATCTTGCCGGAGGCAGTTCCCTTGCCCCCGCTCACGATGGCGCCTGCGTGTCCCATGCGGCGTCCGGGAGGTGCGGTGGCACCGGCGATGAAGGCGGCGACGGGTTTGTTGCCATGGATGCCGAGCCAGGCGGCGGCTTCTTCCTCTGCGGTGCC
>JBGSJQ010000134.1:0-28322 GCA_041741775.1 Terrimicrobiaceae bacterium
CGCCGTCGCGGCCCGCGCCGCCGCCAACTGGCCCATTTCGCTCGCAGACGCCTTCGCCGACCTCGACCCCGCCACCGACCTGTCCGACGGAGTCCACCCTAACGAGGCCGGGAAAGCCAAGATCAACCACGTCTGGTTCGAGGCCATCCAAGCCTGGCTGACAACGCCCTGATTTCTCCCGTTCCTTCGCCCCAACCAAACTCACTTCCCCTCTAGCAATCGCATCCCGGCACCTGCTCTGTTGTCTTTCGTGCGGAATAATGCTCGTTTTTTTATCTTATGAAATCCCAACCCCATATTCTGTTTATCATGACCGATCAGCTCCGTCTCGATTGCGTGGGGTTCGGGTCTGAAGGAAGATTCCACACTCCGAATATCGACCGGATCGCGGCGGGCAGTGCGTTTACCGCATGTCAGTCCGTCAATCCCGTCTGCCAGCCTGCCCGCACCGCTCTGCTGACGGGAAAATATACCCATCAAATCGGCTTGCGGGTCATGTCCGGAGACCTCTCACCACAGCACCCGACGTTTCCCCGGGCCTTGCAGAAGGGAGGGTATCGCACGGCCGCGGTGGGAAAACTGCATTATCTCCAGACCTGGCCCTGGGGCACGGGGCGGGGCGAGGGAACGGATCTCGTAAAACTGCGAAGCTTTTTTCAGGACTACGGATTCGATCACGTCTGGCAGTCCGCAGGAAAACAACTTGGCAACAAAAACTACTGCGACTGGTGCGCCTATCTCGAGGAGCACGACCTGCTGGAAACCTATCGTGATTATTCCATCGCGGCCGGATCGAATGAAGCCCACCCCAATCCCGGACTCGAGGCCGATGGAAAGCCTTTGCCCTTTGCCGCGGAACATCATGTGGACTCCGTGACATGCCGCGAGGCCCTGCGTGTGCTGCGTGTGCTGCGCGGGCATCCGCAGGACCAGCCCTTGTTTCTCCTCGCCAGTTTCTGTAGCCCACACAAACCCTTTGATCCGCCCCAGGAATATCTGGACCGTGTGCCGTATGAGGAGCGCGACGATTTTCTGCCGGATTCGGAGGAGGGGCAATGCCTTTCGCACGGGATGAAGGAAATTTTGTGGAGACTCCGGCGGGCCTATCTCGCAACTGTGCTGCTGGTGGATGATCTCATCGGCCAGCTGCTGGATGAACTGGAAGTGCTGGGCATGGCGGATCAGACACTCGTGCTTTTTTCTGCCGATCATGGCGAGATGATGGGCGATCATTACCTGGTGCAGAAGCAAAGTTACTGGCGTCATTCGTTGACGGTTCCGACCGCCATCCGTCTGCCCGGAGCTCCGCAGGGCCTGGTTCACGATGCGCCGGCGGAGTTGACAGATTTGACTGCGACCATTCTCGATGCGGCAGGCATGGACCCACAGACTGCGCTCAGCAAAGGCTGGCCCCACGGAAATGACCGCGTTCCCTGCCGGTCACTCCTGCCCATGGTGCGGGGTGAGGTGGATTCCGTTCGCGAGTGGAGTTTCTCCGAGGGGGCGGACTGGGAATGCCTGCAGACGCGGCAATACAAATATGCGCGTCATTTACGCACCTCGCCGGACGGGGTCCGGGAGTTGCTTTTTGACCTGGAGTCAGATCCGGGGGAGAGCCGCAACCTGGCCCATGATCCAGCCTGCGGTGAAATCCTCGCTCAATTCCGGGCGAATCGTGAATACGTCATGGATACGACTCCGCCCGCTCAATTGATAAACTGACCAGACTTCGGGATTGGAGGGTTTCACGCACTTTTGGCGGACAGTCGAAAGTGCTCTGACCGTTCCGCGATGGAAGCTCCTTACGGAAACTGCTCCACCTTGCCCACAGCATCCGCACGCACGCGGCCTTGATTGTCGAGGAACGGCTCCGGCTTTGCCACTCGGCCCAATGCCCGCACCCCCGGTCCTTTTGATTCGGGTTTTATCCCAAGGTCGGCGTCCATCTCTTTCGCAAGGGTCACCAGTTCATTGACAACATCAGGATACGCACGGGCCAGATCGGTCGTTTCGCCGGGATCCTTCTCAAGATCAAAAAGCACAAGCCCTGAAGGTCGCCCCTCCGTGAAAGTTTCTGTGGGCGGATCGTCGATGCCAAAATGCAGCTTCCATCGACCCCGGCGAATCGCCTCCAACTCAAACCCACTGAAATAGTGCAAGACCTCGTGCCCTGCGGCATCTTTTTTTCCCAGGAGGATGTCCGAAATGTTGATGCCGTCGAGCTTGCGGTCGGCGGGCGGAGGAACTCCGGCCAGCGAGGCGAAGGTCGGCAGGATGTCCTGCATGCCGGTAATGGCATCGCTGACTGTATGCGCCGGAATTGTCCCCGGCCACCATGCGATTGCCGGAACCCGGACACCCCCTTCCCATGTGCTGCCCTTGTGACCATGCAGAGGAGCATTCGATCCGCGAGAAGTTCCACCATTGTCCGAAGTAAAGAAAACGAGGGTGCTGTCTTCGATCCCGAGTTCACGCAACGTGTCGAGGATCCGCCCCACCCCCGCATCGACCTCCTCGATCCAGTCGCCATAGAGCCCATTGCCCGATTTGCCCACCCAGTCCTTGCCCGGATACAGCGGAAAATGCACCGCGCTGTGAGGCAGGTAGAGGAAGAAGGGTTTGTTGGCATTTTCGCGGATAAATTTCTCTGCTGCCGTTGTGAACGTCTCCACAACGGCCTGCTGTTCTTCCTGCTTGACCCGCCCAATGACGACCCTGTTCTCAACGAACGGCAGCGGGGGCGTGCGCCTCCCTTTCAATCCTGTCTCAGGATGCGGATCCTCCCCGGCGGCCTTGATTCTCGCGGCATTTTCGGCTGCATCAGGAATTGGCTCTCCAAGGTTGCTCTTGGCCCCGTCCGCCGCGGCGCCCATATCATTCGAATAAGGCAGTCCTACAAAATAATCGAACCCCTGCTCGGTTGGGAGAAAAGGAAGCTGGTCTCCGAGGTGCCACTTTCCGATACATGCGGTTCGATACCCTGCATCGCGGAGAACCTCGGCCATGGTAACTTCTTCGGGATTGAGTCCCACCGAGGCAACCGGGAACAGAACATTGGGGATGGGCAGAACACGTTTGGGATAGCAACCGGTCATGAGCGCTGCGCGGGAGGGAGAGCAACTCGGGGCCGCGTAGAAATGCGTCAGCCGGAGCCCCTGCTCGGCCATCCGGTCAATATGCGGAGTGCGATTAAGCGTTGATCCGAAGGCGCCGACGTCGGCATAGCCCAGGTCGTCGATGTTAATGACAACAAAATTCGGTTTTCCAGCGGCAGCGGAAATCGTGAAGAGGGTGCAAATCACGAACGATATCAGGAGTGAGATCCCCCAGTTCCCTCGCATCCACGGGTTATCATATACCCGCAATGTTCTTGTCGGATTATGATGAACGCGCATTTTGGGCTGAACCAAAGTCATTTCTTCGGCAACACTCCAGCTGTCTGCCAAAATGGTTCCAGTAAATGTCCGGCACGACAAAACATGAGCCGTATATCCTACAATTCCAATTCATCTGCCGTGCTGGATGGCGGAACGATGGGATCCGGTGCCCGGTAGGGATCAATGGACACACCCACTTTTTTCTCCGCCTCCGCACGCGCAGCTTGCAGCGCTTCCATGTCGAAGCGGGCGTCATCGTCCTGCGCACTCACTTGTTTCCAGGCATCAAAATCGATTGCACGTCCGTTCAAATCGGGGAAAAGGGACGCGGTCTCGGGATCCACATGAGCATAAACCGCCCCCGCACTGGTAAGGGTGGCGAGCGTTTGCTGCAGTGGGTGAGTGCCATCGGGCATCACAAATACGTGATCGCGCATGGCAAATTCCAACAATCTCACCTCTGGAGTGGCGAAGGCTGCCGTGATACCGATTCGATTTTCGGAGAGAATGATATTGGTGGGCACCTGACGCTTGGAGAGCCGGTATCTGCGCCAATCCGGTTTCACCTTTTTTAATTCGCCGGGGTCCATGGGAAGGGAACCGGCCAGCTTCACCTGTGACACCACATTATCCACAATGAGGCTCTCCACCAGCGCGACATTTCTCGAGTCGAAAAGGTTGAAGCCAACACTGTTGCCCGCCAGAAACGCGTTTCGAACAATCAACGGCCCCTCAACGGCTTCCACGGACAGCCCTGCTCGCAAATTATTCATTCCGACAAAATCCTCAAGCACCACATTTTCAATATGATCATCGAACCAGCCGCCAGAGGCATGATTGCCAATCGACTGCATTCGCCGGATCACGACACGATCCAGCCCGCTCAATTTCCAACCGCAGGGCGCCCAACCGGTCGCACCAAACATCACACCCCGCCAATTATTTCGATTCGTGGTGACGTCCTCGATCAGGCCATCGTGGAAGCCACCTCCCATGCCGGCAAATCCATTGTCATCGCAATGCGTGCGCCGGATCACCACATTGGTGGGTTGTAGGCCACCAGTAGTTTCGATAGCCAATCCCCGCCCGCTGTTCCACTCGACGCGACAGTCCTCGATGAGGAGATTACTGGAGCCAAGGATCTGAAATGCGGCTGAGACGGAAAGGGACCGTCCATGGCGTATCACCAGGCCGCGAAATACCACGTTGTCCCGTTTGAAGACGCGGACCAGCTTGGAGTGATCGCCGCGGTCGTTCGCCGGGCGGACGGAAACGTCAACATTCAATTTGGCGGGTGTCTGCCCCTCTGCAATTTGGAGCAGGATGCGTTTGCCCTCTTCATCCACGTAGTAGGTGCCCTCACGAAGATCCGCCTCTTCAAACACCTGCCGGGAAGGTTTGCCATCGAGAAAAAGAAGCTCATGACGAAAGCCTCGGGCATCCATCGGCATCAATCCAGGCCATGGATTTTTCTCCCACCCGAGCTTGAGTTTCCAAGGGTGTGAAAAGCGCCCGGCGTGGTCGACAACCGGCTTCCAATCGGAGAAGACATCACTGCCGGATATGACCACGCGGCCAAGTTCGGTGGCTTCAATCACCAAGAGAGGAGACGCATCCCCTTCGCTCCCTGCGATATTCAATGTCTCCCGATAGACCCCAGGGGCGACAAGGATGCGCGCCGGTTCGGCCGCTTTTTGAGCCGCGTCGATGGCTTGTTGGACAAAGCGAAATGGCATCGCCACTGAGCCATCGCCGCCCGTTTTCGCATCGGCGCGAACGTGCAGGGATAAGCTGATGAGCGATTCATCCAGCGGGATCAGTCGGGGTGCGTCAACTTCGGGCAAGCCTGAGGCCGATACTGTTGTGGCAGCCACCAAGACACAGGCACAGTTTTTCAGAAAATGGTTCATAACGAGAAAGCGGGCAACTCAATTGGCCGTGAGTTCAACCGTCTGAACTTCCCAGATGCCAGTGCATTCCAGCATCATCAAGGAGATGGTCACACTGGTCGCCCCTTCCGGAACTTCATAAGTCACAGTTTGAGTTTTCCACTCCGGAACCGAACGGTTGCGTGAGATTTGCGGAGTTCCGTCTTTCAGCGTTTTATTCTCGGCGTCTTTGAAAGCCACACCCACACGAAAATTATAACGGTTGGGATTTTCAATTCCCGGGATGATGTCGATAACACGATCCGTGACAGAAAGCGTCACTTCCTTGGTTCCTTTCGGGATCTCCTCGGTGCTTTCAACTCGCAGCACACTCTGCTCATTCTGCTTTTCCAATCGCAGAAATGTTTCGTCACCCTCCTCAACCAGCTCGTGCGATCCTTTTACCCGATCGAGATGAGGCTGTTCATGCCCGGTCCAGTTCTCCGGCAAGGCACCCACGGAGCCAGAGCTGAAATCGCCCTGCGGAAAAAAATCATCGGCTTTCAAAGATGACGTAAACAATGCGGATGAGACGATAACAGTGAGGAATAGGAGGGATTTTTTCATGACGAATAGGTTGAGAACTACACATATCCGAAGTGGGGCACCTCCGAAAGTGTGAGTTTGCAATACCGTTAACCTGCTGCTGTGCTCCTGGCACAGATTGAGGCAGATTCTCCCTCAACAAACGGCGCGATCCCGAGTTCCAGTAATTGCTGCCACGGTGTCGCGCGCGCTCAACGACAACCCTGCCATTGCGCTGGAGACGGCCGGGCGCATCAAGGCCGGCCGCCCGGAGGCTCGGCTACACGCCCGACCCGATGATGAACGCTCTCTCGGCCTGTCGGCTTTTGGCCGGAACCCGAAATTGGGCGAAATCTTCTGCGTGTAGCGCAGACGACGACACGGAGATCGTCCCTCCGGAGGGAAGGTCACCGCCCCGAATCATGATACGATACCATTTCCTACCAGTTGAGATGGCGGGCATATTCCGTATGTATTTGGTGAATACTTAACAATGCAACAAAATCCCCCCACAAAGATCGGTCGCGCATCCCGATCGGGAGCCAGGAGCTCCGGTAAGAACCCGCGTAGAGATTTCCAGATGACGGACGCCTTTTCGCTGATCGAGGTGACGCTGGCGATTGGTGTAGTGAGTTTTTCGATGCTGGCGATTCTGGCGGTGCTGCCGGTGGGCCTGCGGACATTTCGCGACTCGAAAGTGGAGACGGCCCTAGGGGGGATCCAGCGCCAGGTGCGGGCGGAGGCCGTGCAGCAGTGGACGAATTTTGACGGGGAGACCATGTATTTTTCGGACGAGGGGATTGCGGTTGATCTGGCTGATGGCCCCTATTTTGCCGCGACGGGGAGCCTGTCGGCCCCGGTGGTGCCGGGAGTGTCGGCGGACACAACCAACAGCCTGCGGAGATTGCAGGTGAAGGTGGTGTATCCCTATGTGCTGCCCGCAGCCGCCCGCACGACGAACGCCTTTCAGCTGCTTCTGGCGAGGCAGGAGGGAGAGGAGGCGGGCTGATGCGTGCGGCGGGCCGGTCGGGGTTTACCATTTTGGAGGTGCTGGTGGCCTCTGCGGTGCTGGCGATGCTTCTGGTGATGATCCTCCAGGTGACCAGCCAGACCAGCCGGACGCTGCGGCAGGTGACCGGGCAGCTAGACGCCTACCAGTCGTCCCGTGCGGCGTTTGACAACATCAACCGCACCCTGTCGCAGGCGACGCTCAACACGTATTGGGACTATCAGACCAACAACGACGGGGATCCGACCGGATACACTCGAAAGTCGGATCTGCAGTTTGTGGTGAAACCGCCCGGGGATGCCGATGCCGGGCTCTACTTTGTGGCCCCGCTGGCCTTTTCCACGAACGCCTCCGCGCAGGTGCCCGGGCTGCTCAATGCCGTCGGGTATTGGGTGGAATACGGGCTCGATGCCTGGAAACCGTCGGGGCTCGGGGAGGACCGCTCGCGCTTTCGGCTCATGCAGGCGGTGCAGCCAAGCGAAGACCTGCAGGTGATGAGGCCCTCGGGAACCCCGCTGATCACCAGCCTCAAGCCCGAAGGCCGCCCGCTTGCGGACAATGTGATTGCCCTGGTGGCGTGGCCGAAGTGGAGTGCGGCGGAAGACCCTGCCGGCACCGACCTGACCGCAAATTTTTCGTATGACTCGCGGGCCGGAACCTCCAAGCAGCTCGCGCAACTCCCGCCTGTTGTGCAGGTCACAATGATCTCGATCGACGAGAAAGATGCCGCGCGGCTTGGCTCTTCGCTTGAATCCACAGTCAACACGGCGCTGGCCGGCAGGTTTGGATCCGCCTCCGCCTTCGACGCCGATCTCGAGGCGGTGAGGGGCGCGCTGGCCACAGCGAATATCTCGCACCAAGTCTTTAGCACCGCTGTCCCCCTGCGCGAGTCCAAATGGAGTAAGACCCGATGAGAATATTTTTGCCTCTTCCGTCACGCCTGGATAACGCGGCCGCCTTCTCCCTCATCGAGGTGCTCGTCGTGGTGGCGGTGGCCGCAATCCTCATGGCCCTGGCCGTTCCGGCAACCTCAAATCTCATGGCAGCAAACAACGTCACGCGTGCCGGCCAGCAACTCAACGACCAGATCGCCCTTGCCAGGCAGCTCGCCTCCACGCGTGGCCAAAGCGTGCGCGTCGTCTTTTACAAACCCGACAGCACGAACTTCAGCGCGATCCAGCTGCTCGGCGGGGAGGGGTTCTCAAACGCCCTCACCAGACCCGCGGTCTTCCCCGAAACCTTCGCTCTCGTCCCTGACCTTTCTCCCCTGCTCAACAAGATCGCCGGCAACACGAACAGCTCTGGCAACACCCGCATCGCCGGGCAAGCCGATGTGCAGGGCCTCTACCTGACCATCCGCGCCAATGGGCGGGTCGAGCCTGCGCTGGTTTCCGGCACCGACAACTACGTGACCGTCGCCCGGAATCCCGGCACGGGGTTCCTTACCAACAATTTCACCGCCGTGGCGATTGACCCGCTGAATGCCCGGACCACCATCTACCGCCCATGAAAAGCCAGTTTTTCAAACCCGCGCGCCGCGGCGCGGCCCTCGTGATCGTCCTCGGGGTTCTTGTTCTCCTTCTCGGGCTCATCGTCGCCTTCATCTCCCGCGCCGGCAGCGAGCGCGCCTCGTCGGCCAGCTACACCGCCGCCAACTCCTCCCGCAACCTCGCCGACCTCGCCGTAAACCTCGTCCAAGGCCAGATCAACCATGCCACCACGCTCGGCGCGGACAAAGCGTGGGCCTCGCAGCCGGGGGCGCTTCGCGTCTTCAATACGGCGGGCTCTCTGGAGAAGATCTACCGCCTCTATAGCGCCGAATCCCTCAGCGCCACCACGGCCGCCCAGCTCGCCGCCGACCTGCCGCCGGATGACTGGGCTTCGCGAACGGCGCTGTGGCGCGACCTCAACGCCCCGGCCTCCTTTGACAGCACCTCCACCTTTCCGATCTTTGACCCCACGTCCATCGGAGCCGCCTCCGCTCCCCAGGGCCTCTCCGTCACCTCCGCCCCCGGTGCGACAGCCGGCCAACCCGCGCCGATGCCCGTGCGCTGGCTCTACGTGCTCAAGGATGGAACTCTTGCCGCTCCCGGTGCCGGCACCACCGAGGTTGATGTCCCCGGAGCGGATGCAACCAACCCGATCACCGGGCGCATCGCCTTCTGGACCGACGACGAGACCTGCCGGGTGAACGTGAACACGGCTTCGGAGGGGACGTATTGGGACACGCCCCGGGCTGATACCAATCAGGAGCGGCAACTTGCAAATTTTCAACCCGCCCGAAAGGAGTTCCAGCGCTACCCCGGCCACCCGGCCATGACCTCGCTTTCCACCGTTTTTCCAGGGCTCTCGCCGGACGAGATCTATGCCATTGTCCCAAGGATTGTCGGCGGGGGGTCCGATGCGGGAACAAGGACTGCCCCCGCTGCGCTCACCCCGGATAGCGACCGGCTCTACAGCAGCGTTGGCGAGCTTCTCTACAACAAAGACAGGGGTGCGAACGGGCTCAGCAAAGCCCTTCTGGAACAGGCAAAATTCGTCCTCACCGCCCAGAGCCGCGCCCCCGAGATCAACCTCTTCAACCTTCCCAAAGTGGCCATCTGGCCCATCTACCGGCTCAGCGGCGGACAGCCGGATCCCAACCGCACGACCGCCTTCGACCGCCTCATCGCCCGCTGCGCGACCGTCAACGACACCCCCTACTTTTTCCAGAGGCAAAACGCGGACAGCCCGACAAACGACATCAGCATCCCCGGCAATTCCGATCTCTACAGCTACCTGCAGTCGCTGACCGGGGACCCCATTCCCGGCTTTGGCGGAAATTTCTCCTCGAAATACGGGTCCGACCGCGACCAGATCCTCACGGAGGTTTTTGACTACATCCGCTCGACCAACCTCTACGACGACCTGCTGGTTGTCGGAAACCAATTCACCGATGGCAGGGGATCGACCGCATCCGATGTTCTTTCCGGCCACGGTTGGGTCATCCCGACCGTCTATAATAACACGACCGGCTTCGGTCGCGCCTATTCGATCACCGAGGTCGCCATCGCCTTCATCTGCAATGCCGCCGCCGACGACCCCGCAACCGCCGCCGATGAGTCCGCTGGCAGCAATACCACCGCTAATCCCGCCATCGGCGCCGGGGGAACCATTCTGGCCGCCAACGAAAAAATCATCCAGGCCCTCCTCATCCCCGAGCTTTTTTCCCCCATGCAGGGGTGGACGGCGATATGCCCCGATCTGAGCGTCTCTGTGAGCGGGCTTTCGTCTCTCCGGGTCAGGGACAGCACAGGAACTCTCCAGCCGCTGTATGGCTCGGATACCGCAACGGTTAATTACACAACCAACCCGGGCGGTTTCTGGCATGGCCGTTTTTGGGGTGGCAACCCGGCGTGGCGATATGCCGCGAGGACGACGGCGGGGTTTGGCAATCCGCTCATATCCAACCGCATCCGGATCAGCACAGCCTCGGGGCTGGAATTCAGCGGCGGACAGCTCGTTTTTGAACTCAAAAGCTCAACAGGAAACGCCGTTTTCCAGCGGACGGCGGTGGACCTGCCCGCGAGCAGCGGGAGCCATTTCCCGATCCCTGCCATTGCGAATTCGGGAACAAATGCGGGGAACAATAACTCGCCCTCGGCGACAACGAAAGATAACTGGTGGGATCTGGGCTGGCGGGTCGGCAATGGGTCAACGGATCCCGGCTACAATGGAGCGCGTCTAAAGGGGGCCATTCTCCGTGAGGATTTCGATGTGCTGCGCTCGGTTGTTCCCTCGCACGGGGATTTCCGCCTCACGGCGGCCTATCAGACCTTTGTCACACCCGCTGTTTCCGACCCGGCTTTCGTGAAGCATCCGGACTACGATGATCCCGCCGTGAAAGTCGCAGCCGACCTCACCCATTTTGACACCGGCGTCGATTTGAAGCCCATCCAAGGAAACCGCACGTATTTCGCCGGGATCACTTTTTCACCCAACCGCGTCCCGGACGTCCCGCGCAACGCGTCGCAGCGTCCGGATGCCACCGGCGATGTTGACAACGGCGTGTCCGTCGCCGCGGACGGTCCCTACATCAACAAGCCGGACGAGGGCAATTCCCGCGGTCTCGCATCCAGCAAAATCCCCTATTTCGATAGCAGCTACATCCAGGAACTTGGCGGAGCGACCTTCTTTTCCCCGAACCGCATCATGCCCTCGCCGGGCATGATCGGATCGCTGCCCACCGGTGTCAAAGCGGGCGTTCCGTGGAGGACATTGCTCTTCCGCCCACAGACCGGTCACCCTTCCCACTCCACCACGATTCCCGACCATCTCCTGCTCGACTTTTTCTGGATGCCCGTTGTCGAGCCCTATGCGATCAGCGAGCCCTTCTCCACGGCTGGTAAAATCAACATGAACTACCAGATCCAGCCGTTCACCTACATTGAACGCTCGACCGGCCTGAGGGCAGCGCTCAAATCCGAGATGCTCGCCGCCATCCCTGACGCGAATGCCGCCAGCTACAAGACGGCCGTTTCGTCCAGCGGGTTCCGGCTCGCCATCAATGCCGGTGAGACGCTCAAGCAATTTGAGGCCCGGTTCACGGCCGGCGGGATATTTAAATCCGCCACGGAGATCTGCGACATCCATATTATCCCGCAGGGGACATTGCTCGATGCCACAGGGAGCAATGCTGACACGGTGATGAACACCTTCTGGTCCACCCGCCGCCTCACCGGAGACAACCTGCGCGAGCGGATCTACACGACCCTCTACCCGCGCCTCACCACCAAGTCGAATTCCTACACGGTTTACTATACGGTCCAGGCGCTCGCCAACCCGCCGGCCTCCGATCAGACAAAGTGGAATGAGTCCAAAGGCCGCGTCCTGAGCGAATACCGGGGATCGACCTCGCTCGAACGCTACATCGATCCGGAGGATCCCAATGTCCCCGACTATGCGGCCGCTGCCGACCCAACGGCAGAGCCAACGCTCGACAGATTCTACCGTTGGCGGATCACCGGCGCACGCCAGTTCGCGCCCTGATCCGGCGATGCCGGCACCTATTTCAGCGAGGCGAGGAATTCGGCGAAGAGGGGGAGGTGGGCGGCGTAGCGGTCGAGGCTGCTGTAGTCTTCGTCGTTGTATTTGTGGTTGTCGGCAATTGAAGTAGAGCATCGTGTAAACCATGGGGGTGGCTCCAAGGTCGGTTCCATCTGAAGACGAGGTCCTTGTCGTATTTGCTGTGGTAGTTGCGTCCGCAGTTGAAGACGATGAACCACTCGGGGTGGGTTTGTCGAGGTGGCGGAACATAAAGAGCATGGGGGGGCGAGGAGATACCACTTTTGCAGGGCGGCGCGCATCTTGACCCGGTCGGCCTTGAAATAGCACTCCAGATGTTCCTCATGGAGCTTCAGCACCGTGCGGGGGTTGTCGTAGAGGGTGTTGTCCCCGTAGCGGACCGTGAAGGTCGGTGCGCCGCCCTCCACCGACTCCTCGACGGTCGGCTGGCCCCAGATCACGGCGCGCGCGGTCATGGGAACAAAGACCGGTCCGGTGGTCTCCACAGAATCTCGCGATCGCCTGCTGCTGCAGATCCGCCGAGCCCCGGAAGGTGATGCCGCGCACCACACCAGAACCCCGGCAAGCTTCCCTCCCTCCATCACAAGCTGGCAGAACCGGTCTCCGGTCTCGCTACCGCCCCCCACCCGTGCTCCCGACCGAGGCCTTCCTTCGCCTTTCCCCAGTCCTTCGCCGAATGCGCCTCCTTCACTTCCAATTTTCCCTCAACCCCGGCAATGACGCCGACTTTTTGTGCTGTCTTCTTTTTCACCGCCATAGTTCAGCTTTTCGGCGCCCTTTCTTTACCTGCTTTCCTTGGCTTCAAACCAAACGCCCTGATACCATACCAGTCAGATCCCATTGCCCATTCCGTGCCGCCGATTCAATGTCCTGGAAGAGCTGTTTTGCGAAACTCGCCCTCGCTAGCCACATTTTGACTCTATGACCAACCACCAATCCGTATTCGACCAGCACCAGCGCCAGATCCATCTGGACTTCCACACCTCCCCGTTTATTCCGGATGTCGGCGTGGAATTCGATGCGGAAGAATTTGCTGCAACCCTGAAAAAAGCGCACGTGAACAGCGTAACGGTCTTTGCCAAATGCCATCACGGCATGTGCTATTATCCGACGCAGACCGGGGTTTCGCATCCCGCCATCGGAAGTCGGGATTTGCTCGGAGAGCAGATTGAAGCCCTGCACCGCAAGGGGATTCGCGCTCCGATTTATACGACAATTGTCTGGGAGGAAAACGTGGCGCAACACTTTCCAGAGTGGCGCCAAATGACCAAAGATGGCCACTTCGCGGGGTGGAGCGTCGGGCCCGATGGACAACCAGGCCACGTCGGCACCTGGCAGTTCAACAACCCACTCCATCCTGCCTATCAGGATTACATAGAGGCCCACGTGCGTGAGATTTGTGGGCGCTATGGCAATGCGGTGGATGGTTTCTTTTTTGACATTCTTTTCTTTGCGCCCGGCGCATGCTGGAGCGAGGCCAGCATCGACTTCAGGAAAAAGCATGGATTGATGGCGGATGATGCGGCGACCTTTGATCGTTTCCAAGGTGCAGCGCAGGCGGCATTCTCAAAAAAGTTCACCCGATTGGTGCACTCCCTGCAGCCCAAGGCGACGGTATTCTACAACGCCCAGAATGACGGAAATATGGACCCCGGCGTCGGCCCGCGGGCAAGAGCGGACTTCCAGACACATTGTGAAATCGAATCGCTGCCTTCTGGCTTCTGGGGCTACTATCACTTTCCGCGCATGGCGCTTGCCCAGAGCCGCTGGGGAAAACCCTGGCTGGGAATGACCGGTCGCTTTCAAAAAATGTGGGGGGACTTTGGCGGAATCAAGCCACAGCCGGCATTGGAGTTTGAGTGTTTTCGTGCCCAGGCGCTTGGCGGTGCCAGTTCGATTGGCGATCAATTACCACCTCGCGGCACGCTTGATCCAGTCGCTTACGATCTCATCGGCTCGGTCTATGCCCAATGGGAGGCTGCGGAGCCCTTTTATGCAGGCTCCGAGGCCCTCCCGGCTGAGATTGGAATTTTCTCGGCCAGTGCCCCCGGCCTGGAGGCGGGCACGAGCGAGGAGGGCGCGGTGCTGCTTTGTGATGAGGCCCATTATCATTGCGCGATGCTCGATAGCCTCGATTCACTCAAGGACTACTCGTTTCTCATGCTGCCGGATTCCACCGTCGTCGATGCGGCTACGGCAAAAAAGCTGAAGGCCTTTCATGCACGGGGAGGACAATTGCTCATCTCCCATCGTGCCGGGTTTGATGCGGATGGACGTTGGGCTCTTGATTTCCTCCCACTCACCTTTGCCGGAGAAACCGAAAAATTTCCCACCTACTGGCGTGCGCGAGCGGGCTTTGACAAGCCGATGAGTGCCAGTGATCGGGTCTTCTATCAGGGAGGCATGCAGGTGAAACCGGGCAAAGGAGTCAAGGTGTTGGTGGACCGTGTTCTGCCTTATTTTAAACGCAGTGCCGTCACTTTCTCCTCGCATTTTCAGACCCCACCTGTCGCCCGGGTGGATCGATTTCCTGCCGTGGTGGCAGGCCCTGGCTTTGTCTATTTTGCAGATCCGATATTTCGTGAATACCGTCGCTCTGGCAACCTAGCGGTTCGTGATGTTTGGAGGAGGATTCTGCGAAGCGTCACCGGAGGACCTCAGTTCGGGGCCGGCCTGCCTGCGACAGTTGGGGTTTATCCACGCCGCCGTGGCAAGGATCTCCTCCTCACCCTGCTCCATTACATTCCTATCCGCAAAGCCATGGAAATCGATGTGATTGACGAGCGCTCTTCGTTCGGCGGTGAGACTTTGCGCATCAAAAAGGGGGCGTCCAAAGTGTGCTGCTTTGACACGGGTGATGAACTCCCATCCAATGCCGATAGTGAGTTTTTGCTCCCGATGAGCAAGGGCCGACTTTTACTCAAAGTGCCTGAGTACTTTTAGAGACTGGCACGATGCACTCGACTGTCGCGCCGGCGGGCACTTCGACTTCGGTCAGCCCTGAGGCGAAGTTGATGGCACGCGCTTGCTCTGCACTGGCCGACGTTTCTGCCATGATCTTGACACGTGCATCGAAGCGGGTCGAGTTGCTGAGTTTTAGCGTGAGCTGGCCATCTGCATAGGCAATTTGCTCGGCATCGATGTGATCAAAGGTGTAGAGCAAGCCATGGTCGGGCTGAACGTAAACGCCGGGAATGTCTCCCCAGGTGAGCATCATCGCCACTTCGCACCAGCAGGAATAAGCTGAGATCTCGCCGAGCATTTCCCCCCACTGCGTGACGTTTACGCGTTCGCAAATCCATCCTGTTGGCAATTCCTTAACACCGGGACGCCCCCAGGCTAACCGGGTCGGGATACGCTTATCCTCGCGCCCCATATACTGCGGAATGCTGTGCGCGATCTCTTTGAGTAACTCAAGGTAAGCCACCTTACCCGTCGCGCGAAAGACGCGCAGGATGCTCTGCCCGGAAAGGGTGCAAATGCCGGGAACGCCGGTTTTGTTTTGGGCATTGGCGATGAAGACACCTCGGCTCTGTGCTCGAATCTGATGCAAGGCAGAGCCTTCGGGGAAGGCATAATCATACGACAGCGCCCAACTGGCGGCCTGCACGGTCGCATCTTCGGCCGCTTGCAGCCACTTGGCCGAATGCGTCTTCTCGTAGAGTAAGATAAAGGATTCGATCAGCGCTGCGATGGACTCGCTGTCGGGTGCTTGCACACAATCGCCGGGGCCACCGGTCGTGACGCCCGAAGCCAGATCCTCGGTGCGAAGTTTTTCGGCGATTGCCTCCGCGACCTGAATCCAATCCGGTTCGTTGAAATAGTCGGCAGCCACGCAGAGGGCTGCGGGAATCAGGGCGGCTGCCGTCGATCCAGCCACTTTGATCTCACCGGTCAGCACGTCGATGTATTGACCAAATTCACCGTGCCTCTTCCAGACATCCAGAATAGCATCGACATTCCGGCGCAAGGCCGCGTCCCACTCCGGGCGGATGCAGTCGGCCTGTCCCCGTTCACGCAGCAGTAGAAATTGGCGTGACATAAAGAACAACACGTCGCCAACACGTCGCACGAGCGTCCAGTGCTCATCTTGAGAGATCTCGTAGACGCCATTACCATTCGTATCATACCTCATCTTCAACTTCGAAAACCACTGGCCGGAATGGTAATACTCGTGGAAGAGACCGAACTCGCTTTGGGCTCCGGCGAGGAACATTTCGATATTTCGCAGGGCTCTTTGCACCGACTGTGCATCGCCTTCCTGGATCATTGGCAGTGTCGTGATCATTCCACCTACCCATCCGCTTTGGAAAAGCATGAAGGGGTTGGGCGGGTCTTGGTTGATGCTGACTTGATACAGATTCAGATCTTCATGCCAGTTCTCCCGATTGTGCTTTTCGTGTAGGATATCCCAGGTCGCCGAAAAGCTGATTTCATTGCGTAGCGGCTCCGGCGGCATGGCATCGTAGCGGTGCTCGAAGATGAAGTCGTGCAAGGCCTGAATGGAATCGCAATCAATCCAGTGAAAGTGAAACGGCATCTCGATGCAGTCCCCTTGCGCAAGATCGGCAGCGCGATCCGGCGAGACTTCGGTGTAGCCGTTGATCGTGAAGTATTTGTCATGCCGCATCCCGGGAGCCATCAATAAAATATCGGCGCGGGTGCGGTCCTCACTCTCGATCACTTCATAGCCAAAAGTGCCGTGCGGCATGCATTGCTTGGTTAAGAGGCAGAGTGCTTTGCGGCGTTCGGGGAAATAGATGGCAAGGGCCGGCGTCGCGCCATCAATCGATTGTTGATCCAGGTGCGAAGTGCCGGCGGTTCGGCTCAGGCGCGGGATATCGCCGACCCAGGGCGTGCGATCGGCATCCTTCGGGTCGGGGCCGACTACGGGTGGGCTGTAGTCGTATTGCTGCGCGTGAAAGCGGTTGCCCCCATAAACCGCTCCGGGTATGAGGACATAGTTATCCATGCTCCATTCCACGTCGCGAAAGCACAGGCCCGCCGCGACATTCGCGGCCGAACCTGCGCTCACCTTGGCGGACAAGGCATACGAATGGCCGCCGCACGAATTGAGCGACAGATCCCAATGCGCACCGCCCGCCTGGACTTGCGCCGAGCTCTGATCATTGACCGGAAAATGATTTAATCGAGTGCGCCGAGAAGCTTCGTGCTCAGCAACGACTATGGACAATTCAAAGGTTGTTTCGGATAGTTTAATCATGATTTAAACACTGCTCTAATGCGCATCCGTGCGGAATCCGCTCATGGGGAAACCGGCGGCGTTGTTGATATTGCCGGTCGGGTTGGAGGCCCAGCCGTAGCGGGCGGCGACGGGTTTGTCGATCCCGGGGTGCGTGAGCACCACTGTATCCGGTTGCTCGATACGTGCGTCTGCCCAGCGCCAGACGCCATCCTGGCCGAGCAAGGCGAAGCCGCGGGGCGGCTCGCCATCCCGAGTCTTCAAAGCTCCGTAAGCGGGCGCGAAGCGTAAGCGCATGGCCGCGCCTTCAATCGTTGACTCTGCTAAATAGGGGCTCTGATGCGGCAGCTCCCGGCCGTGAACCATGGCCAGGGCCAGAGCGGCCAGTCGCTGCGCGGGTGTTTGCTTGTCGCGCGGATGGATATCATCGGCCTCGCCCACATCGAGGATGACGGCTTCGCCGACCATGGGTAATTTAAGTGCGGCTTGCTGCGCTTCGCGTAAAAGCGCCCAGTCCCCCTCGGAGGCTTCAGTCTGGAGATCCTTGAAATTTGCGATTTGGACGTAGAGGAAGGGGAAATCACCCTGCCCCCAGCTCGCCCGCCAGGCCTCGATCATAGCGGGAAAGAGCTCGGCATAACTCTCCGGCTGACCGGCATTGGACTCGCCCTGATACCAGATCGCGCCGCGAATACCGTAGGGAATAAGAGGATGGATCATGCCGTTAAAGAGAACGCCCGGCTGATTGGCTGTGGGCTGTAGTTGGACAAGCACAGCGGACCCTTCGGGATCGACGGATCGGTGCTCAAAGGTGTAGAGCCAGTCGCCCGCCAAGGCGATACGGTCGCGGCCATCGCTCGCGACCGGCTGCAAACTCAGATCCTCGGCTTCACCCGTAAAGCCGCCATCGCGGTAGCGGTCGAAGACACGAATCGCGATCACATTACGCCCAGCCCGCACCCGTTCGGCAGGCACGGTGTAGCGGCGGCTCTGTTGATAGGCGGCAGGCACTTCCAGCCCCGTGCCACCGATCGCGTAACCGTTGAAATAAGTGAGGTCAAAATCATCGATCGTTCCGAGCGAAAGCATGAGATCCTCCCCCACCCAAGCCTCGGGAATCTCGATGGCACGGCGCACCCAAAAAGCGCCATCGGTTCCCGGTGCCACGTCTTCGAGCTTACCCGGCACAGGGAATGGCTCCCATCCGCTATCATCAAATTGCGGTAGTTGCCAGCCGCTCAAAATGCCGCGATTGCCCGGGTCGGCCAACATGCGATGCTCGCTGAGCGCGGCGCGCAGAGCTTCTTCGTCGGGCAATTGAGTGCTTCGCTCGCTCTCCCGGCGACTCGTGTATTTGTCGAGCGCCGCTTGCATGAAATCAAAGTTCTCGAGAGTGGCATAGGGCATCCATGCCTGCACATAGGTGCCCCCCCATGCGGCCTGGATGAGCCCGACCGGGCGCCCCGTTTCCTCATGCAGCTTGCGGCCAAAATACCAGGCCACAGCGGAAAAATCGGCCACACTCCCACGGTCGGCGAGCACCCAACTGGCATCCGCCAGATCCGTAGGCTCGTGGGCAACGGTGCGCGGCATTTTAAACAGTCGCAACCCCGGCACCTCGGCGGAGTCGAGCGCGGCGTCGCTGCCATCGCTACTTTTCACGGACCATTCCATGTTGCTCTGCCCCGAAGCGATCCACACTTCGCCCGAGAGGACATCTTCAATGACGCGTTCCTCCTCACCCGAAGCTATGCGCAATGTGTAGGGGCCACCGACCGGAGGGGGAGCCAGTTTCGCTTGCCAAGCGCCGGCTGCATCGGCGCGCACACGTTGCGAAGCCTCGGCCAAAGAGACTTCCACCTCGGCACACGCAGCCGCCTGCCCCCAGACACGCACCGGTTGATCGTGCTGCACCACCATGTGGTCGCTGAACATTCCGGGCAAGTCCAAGCCGGCATAAGCGTTCAAAGAGAGCTGTAAGGACAGGCAAAAAATGATAGTGCGATTCATAAGCGTAAAATGAGCGCTTGCGGTGCAGCCGCAAAGCATTCACTTGCAAAAAACCGACTGCAGCTCCAGCGCATCCATCTCGTCGGAAACGGGCTTCGGACCCATGGGGTTTGTCGAGTTCGGTGGCATGTAGCGCAGCTGGCGGCGGCGGTTCCGGCGAGGCAAGATTCGAGACCCCGGCATATTTCGTGCACGGGTTTGGCTCTCAACGGGCATTTCACAGGGACTTGCAAGAGTGCGAGGAGCTTATTTGGCAAGGAATGGAACGATGGTTTCTTTGGTGAGAAACTCTACGTGGCCATCACCGAAGAGATAATTGGCTCCCTCGCCATGACGGAGACCTTTTTTGCGTCCGTTGGCCGGGTTGAAGTGCTGGCCATTTTCATAATTCAAAAAATGCACACCCCAGTTCCAAGAGTCACTATCCGTTACCACAATTGTTTGGGTGACTTCTTTCAGTGCCACCGTTCGCACAACATATTCAGGGCCCGGTATGCCCTGGCGTTCCTTCCACCCGGTGGATGGCGAACCAATCGTCACATAGGACATTCCATAGCCGGAACGATCCCAATCGGAAGCTGGACGATTTGCGTAGGCCGGGTCGGTTTTGTAAATCTTCAGCCACTCCGGACAAATGATGTTTCCGCTCACCTTGGGATTGAAAGCGTCCGGCGATAGATAAGGCAAAATTGCGTTGAACCAAACCTGTCCCGGGCTGGGGCGACGACTATCTATCGCGGGCGGCAATTCGCCGTTGTTCTCCCCCGCGTATGTCTGCAGGGCCACTCCGATCTGCCGCAGGTTCGAAGCGCATTTCGTCCGATCAGATTTTGTCCGCATTCCACCAACAACTGGAAAAAGCAATGCCGCCAAAATTCCAAGAATGGCCACTACTACAAGCAGCTCAATCAATGTAAAACCTCGAGGCCTGCGCCATGGTTTGATTGCGAAACACGTGTCAAGGGGGAGTTTCATAGGGGATAAATATCACATTACACCTGCCGTTTGGTAGAACCAGCAAACAACCGGTTAATCGTTAAACTACCCTGTATCAGGAAAGTTGGACGTGGTCACGCAGGCGCAGGAGGAGATCGGGGCTGGTGTTGAACGGGACGACCCCGGTACCGACAGAGCCAAGCGGCAGGCGGCGAGCCAGGGATATGGCCCTGTCCGCCGCACGCACGGTTTGCTCCCAGTCGGGATCCAGCAATGCGGAGACCGGCATGTTGATCCGCACGGAGATCCGGGGAGAAGCCGCAGCCATTGCCACAAACCCCGCTTGATCTGTCTCCGAGGGGCAGATGAGGAACCCTGGAGAAAGGGCGGTCAGCTCCGGCAGAACCGGCAGGGCGTCCCCGCCGAGGATGCACGCGGGTGCCGGGTCTCCTGCATCCCTGCAATGGGAAAAAAGCCGACCCAATGCTGGCGCTTCAAGCCGGGAAAACAGATGTGGCGGCAGGAGTGGCGGGCTCGCCCCGGATTCGAAGATTAAAGGCCTTGCCCCCGTCGCCATGATTGCCCGCACATATCCCGCCTGAATGTCTGCAAGATGGCAAAGGGCATCGTGGACCATCCCCGGATCTTCCATCATTGCACAAAGAATTTCTTCCATTCCAGTGAGCCCGTTGGCAAAGGCCAGCGGACCGCACATCGGGACGAAGACTGTGGAGGGGGCGCACGCGGACACAAGCCGGCGGGCGACATCAAGAACCATCGGCATCCGCCCGTCCTTCCGGGGATCCGGTGCTGCAAGGCGGTGGATTTCATCCGCCGTCGCGCACGGGCGTGAAACGATACCCGGCACGCTGTTGTCCGCCGGGCAGTCAACACCAGCCCCCAGTGCCTCCGGCTCGATATTGTAAACGTCGATCCCCGCCACCACCATCGGGTGCCGGTAGCGCTGCCAAGCCGTGATCTGTGCTTGATACAGGAGCCCGGCATCCTTTGAGACCGCAGAGGGTGGCTTCCCGATCAGCGCCGCCGCATGCTCGTAGATGCCGGGAGAAAACGTGATTTGCCGCTCACTCATGCGGTCGCTCGTCTGCGGGAAGGCGCTCCTGCATCCACCCATTCGCCTTGGATCAGCAGCGTTTTCGGACGGGCAGGCACACCGGTTTCGTTCCGCTTGTGCTGCGCATCCACCAAGTCCACCGCTCCAGATGCAATCAGATCATGTCGCTGATCGATACCGGACATACCGGACCCCATCACGTTGACCAACCCAATCGAGGGTCTGCGGGCAGCCGGAATTTTCCGTTCCCTCATGACCTCACTCAACCCCGGATAGGCTGCCACCACCCCGTCGGGGCGGTGTTTGTCGAACCATGTAAGGAATCGGCGCATATCCTTGGAGCAGCCCATATCCCATGGCTCCTCAAAAACCAAGGGCGCACGCCAGCCGCCGTGCCGGTGCAGATGATGAAAGACCAAGTAGCCGGAAAGAAAGGTGTGCTCCACGCGTTCTTCCTGATACGCGGGCACGGCCAGCGCCAACCTGCGGGAACCGGCCGACCACATCCGTTCGCAGGCCAGTAGCGTGTTGGCGTATTTGTCGCTGGTGCATCGCGACAAACCGGTTGCATGCAGGACATTGCCAATCCCCGCCGCGCAGAAGGCACTCAAATCCATCCGGGAGGCAATCCCTGGATCCCGCAAAGCCGAAAAGACGACACAACGCACAGAGCGCGCATGAAAAATCTTTGTCAGACGCTCGGGCACAAGTGCCGAAGTGACCTGGAATTCCTCCGGCAAATACCCAAGCGCTTCGGCCCGCGCGGCAAATCCACTCCATGTCGCAGGGACCGGACGCTGATGGCTGATCGGCGTGGGAGTATCCGTCACCAACGCCATCACCGGACGATCTTGCAATGCCCGCTGTTCTCTCAGCATGCTCATCAGCCGCGAAATTTCCGCATTCGGGCGGTAGCCAAGCTCCTCCGCCAGTTGATGGATGCGCCGCCGTGTGCTCTCGGAGATGCGCGGGTGATTGCGCATCGCCAGCGACACCGTCGCTCGTGTCACACCAGCCGCATCGGCAATCGTCTGCAGGGAAACTTTTGGGGAGTTCATCGTAGAGCGCAGCCATTTAACCAAAAAGCCAGCCCATGCACAAGAAAAGGTTAACGATTTAGCAAGGAATCCCTTGCTGCAAAACAGCAGCAGCGTGAAAATGCGGTCGGTCGAGAAAACTCCGTCCCCACCCCACATCATCAAAACCCTCCGAAATATTATGAAGAAACAAATTCTCATCCCCATCGCCGCTCTGGCCGCGGCAGCAGCTCTAGTCGGAACAGCCTCCGCTCAGGTCATCTACAACACCGCAGGAGGCACTTACTCGCAGAACTTCGATGCGCCTGCCATCAATCTCACGACTTCAGGTGCCTACACCTGGGTCGATAATTCCACTATCGCGGGTTGGTATTCGGAAACTCCCGCTAACGGCATCGAATCTCAGTTCGCTGGCGGCGTCTCAGCCACGCAAAAGGTATACAGTTTCCGCTATTCCGCAGCAGATGTCGGCGCTGGTTCGGGTCGCGCCTTCGGAACCCGAACGACCTCCGCAGGCACATTTTCATTTGCGCTCGGTATTCAGAACAACACCGGAACCACGCTGACAGAAGCTGACATTGACTTCGTTTCCGCTCTGTGGAGAACGCCGAACAACAATCAAGCCGATTCCCTCACCGTCGGATATGCCATCACGACAGCCGCCGCTTGGACAGGCCTCACTTACACGGCGATCACCGATCTTAACAGCAGCATTACTCAAGGGGCCACTGGTGGTGGAGTGAATGCCGACCCGAATGACTCAGGTCTTTACTATGCCAAGAGTGCAAGCGTCACCGGCCTCACATGGGCCGACGGCGACACACTGTATCTTCGGTTTGTTGACGGCAACGGTGCCGCCGCTTGGGGCATCGATAACCTAGCCTTCACCGCCGTCCCCGAGCCATCGACCTGGGCATTACTCGCCATCGGGCTGACTGCAGTGACCATCCTGCGTCGGCGTCGGCAATTGAACTGAAGCTTCATCACTAAACCTGGGGGGTTGACCGGCGTGAGGCTAAAACAGTTTCACGCCGGTTCTTTTTGGATGTGCCACGATTTATGAAATCGATCGACTGCGGAGAACCATTTGGAGAACAGCCCGAGCTCGGACGCTCGATGCCGGATCCTTCCACACAGCCGGTTTTTTGCACCCGGCAGGACGCTTACCGAGGCCTCTGGCACGGGCAGACCCCGCTGCCAGATTCGCCTTATGCATACAAATACAGCGGCGGTTTGGGAACGTATCCGTATCAAACCCGGCCCATGGCCGTGTATGCGCAGGCCGTGAACCGCACATTTTTTTGTTACGGGGGAACGACACCGGGAAACCATAAAAAGCCCGAACGCTGCTGGGACTTCGAGCCGGGCAATCTGCTTCAGATGGTTTCTTATTTTGACCATGAAAGCGGCTCCTTCCCCGAACCGGTCTGCGTTTTTGACAAATGGTGCGCCGACCCGCACGACAACCCGGCGCTGCAGATCGATCCCGATGGATTCCTGTGGCTCTTCTCACCTTCTCACGGCGACTGGACGACCCGCTCGTTTATCCACCGCTCCCGGCGTCCCTATGACATCTCGGACTGGGAAACCGTCTGCGACGGCCCGCTCTTTGCCTATCCCCAGCCATGGATCAGCCCGGAACACGGGTGGTGCCTCGTGCATGTGGTTTACCGGGACAACCATCGCGGCCTGCATGTCAAACACAGCAGGGACGGACGCCAATGGACTTCTCCCCGGCCGCTTGCCGACATGGCAGCCGGACATTATGGCGTCAGCTGGGCCGACCCTCAAACCGGCAGGATCGGCCTGGCCTTTGACTACCATCCCCGGGAAGGCGGCCTGGAAGCGCGGACCAATGTCAACTACATGGAGAGCCTCGACTGGGGCCGCACCTGGCAGACCATCGAGGGCAAGCATCTCTCCCTGCCGCAGACCGATCCCGCTGGGCCATGCCTCGCGCTTGACCTGGCCTCCGCAGGCGAACTCAATTACCTGCGCGATCTAAAATTCGACGCTCAGGGATATCCGGTGATTGCATTTGTCAGCTCACGCGGCTGGCATCCCGGCCCGGAATCCGGCCCTCACCAGTGGAACACTCTGCGCTGGGACGGCACGTGCTGGGTGCGCCATGCGGCCATGCGCTGCGACAACAATTATGACCATGGCGAGCTCGAAATCCGTGCGGACGGAGCTTGGCAGATCATCGCCCCCACCGAACCCGGCCCCCAGCCGGGAAATCCCGGAGGCGAGGTCGCCCTCTGGCAGTCTGACGATGCCGGGACCAGTTGGCACAAAATCCGCGACATCACCAGTGGCAGCGCGCAAAACCACACCTTTCTCCGGCGTCCACTCGATGCCCATCCCGACTTCGCCGCCTTTTGGGCCGATGGCCATGCCCGCCAACCATCCGAAAGCCGGCTTTGGTTCTGCGATGCCACCGGAGAACACGTGCGGCAGATCCAGCCGGGTAGACCTTGAACTCCGCGTGAACAAAATTAGCTGATTTCATAAGCCCCCCCCAGTCGTTATGCAAAGTTCAAATTGATCAACCCGTTATCGTTTGGGCAGCTACAGATCCCGGCAAGTTAAGCGTTAACCTTCCTTTTCCTTTTGCGTAGAGGTTGGGAGATCAATATTCGAGGATGGTTCGTGGTTTAGCATTCCTCCCCCTGCTAACTGTCTTTTGGGCTGTGCTGCGGCCGGTGCCTCTCCTCGCCCTTGGCGGCACCGGCGCACCCCCCATTGACGAGTCCGCCATCACCGTCACCCTCCACGTCAACCCCACCGCCCCCTCCGGCGGCGATGGAACCATCTCCTCCCCGTTCAACACCCTCCAGGCCGCACTCAACCGTGCCGTCAATACCCACAACGCCGCCAACCAAGGCGTGCGCATTCTCCTCGTATCCGGCACCTACCGCGAAGGCACGCCCGGTGCCACCAACGCCATCACCTTCCCCACCCCCCCCACCCCCGCTCCCAACCTCGTCGAGGGCGCGGGGTGGAATCCCGCCGCCCCCGCCCACACCCGTGACGTCATCCTCTCCGGCTCCGAAAACTGGTCCGGCGGGTGGACCGCCCAGGGCGACGGCACCTGGACTCGCCCCTGGCCCTACGCCTGGGGCGTCGGCCCTAACAACACAGGCGGCGGCACTCCGCCCGAGGCGATGCTTCGCTACGAACTCGTCCACGTAAACGGCACCACTTACTACCAGATGCTCGGCCCCGCCGACCCCAACATCGCCCACCTCACCGCCGCCGAAGGCGCTTTCTGGGTCGATGAGTCCACTGGCATCCTCACCGTTCGTCCTCCCGCCGACCTCGGCGATCTCAACACCGCCCTCGTCGAGGTCACAACCAAGCGTCGCCTCCTCCACCACTGGCGCCCCCAGGCCACCACCACCCCGACCAACATCATCCTGCGCAACCTCGTCGTCCAACACGCCGCCCCCGGCCTCAACTCGGGAGCCTTCTTCCTCCAAAATCTCATCGGACTCCATGTCGAGGACTGCGTCTTCCGCGACAACAAACAGATGGGACTCTCCATCGCCGGTATCAACGCCGTCTTCACCGTCCGCCGCACCGACATCATCCGCAACGGCGAGATGGGCTCCGGTTTCCAAGGTGTCAACATCCTCGCCGAGGACGTGCGCTGGAACGACAACTCCCGTTTCGCCGACATCGTTATGTATTACGGTTGGGGCTACGGCGGCATCAAGATCGGTGAGTCCCACAACCTCACCTTCCGCCGCATCGAGGCCTCCGGCAACTACGGCATGGGCCTCTGGTTCGATACCGGCAACGTCAACTGCCTCGTCGAAGACTCCCGCATCCTCGACAACACCTCCCAGGGCGTCTGGTCCGAAAACAACAACCGCAACAACATCCCCGCGCTCGGCGACACCCCCACCATCGTGCTCCGGCGCGTCTATTCTTCCGGCAACTACAAGCGCTCGCCGCAAGCCACCGCCACCGGAGGCGGCTTTTACATCACCGAGTCGGAGAACACCCTCATCGAACATTCCGTGCTCTACGACAACGCCGTCCAATTCCGCATCTCCGATGGGCCGGGGCGCGGCCCGATTGCCAATACCACCGTGCGCTCCTCCTTGCTAGCATCCCGTCAGGGCGAGGTTCAGCGCCTCTATGCTACCGGCTACGGCACCACCGGCTGGCAGCAGTTTTTCGACACGCTCTCCGCCGCAACCGGCAACAACGACTACTACTACTCCGGTTCCACCGACGGCGTCACCGCACTCACTCCCCAGCCACAGCCCGAAACCACGCTAGCCTTCTACACCCGCGACCAGCAGCTCACCCAGAACCTCGCCCAGTGGAAAACTCTGCACTCCGCCCGCGGCTCCGATCAGGACTCCCGTTGGATCACCAACTACGCCGGACAACCCCTCGTCCACGCCACCCCCGCCGCCACCTATCGCCAGGAATCGGGCGGAACCGTCACTGGTTTCTGGATACGCCGCGTCGCCCGCGACCTCGAAGCCCCGCTTACCGTCCAGATCACCTCCACCGGCACCGCCCAGCCCGGCGTGCATTACCAAGCCTTCCCCTCCACCATCGTCATCCCCGCCGGTGCCCGCGAGGTGGCCCTGCCATTCACCCCACTCCTCAGCGGTGAAAGCTATGGCGAACACACCGTCGGCCTTACCCTCACACCCCAATCCACCTACGTGGCCCCCGAGCCCGCCGCCGCCTTCATCCTCGAAGACGCAGCCTCCGCCAACCTGGCGCGAGTCTCCGTCGCCGCCACCACCCCCATCGCCTCCGAAGACGGCCCCACCCCGGGCGTCTTCACCCTCACCCGCACCGGCTCGACCGACACAGCGCTTACCGTCTTCTACGCCCTCAGTGGCACGGCCGCGTCCACGCGCTACCAAACACTCGCCGGTTCAGCCACCTTCGCCGTCGGAGCCAGCACCGCCGATGTCGCCCTCACCCCCATCAACGATACCACCCCCCAACTCACCCAGACCGTCGTCCTCACCGTCGTCGAAGGCCCGGACTACGTCAGCTCTTTCCAGCTCCCCACCGCCGCCACCGTCTCCGTCCGCGACAACGACGTCGTCGCCCCCGTCCACCTCAGCGTCGCCCCCGATGCCTACGGCTTCAGCCTGCCCGTCACCATACACAACCCCGCATCCACCGCGCAGACCTTCACAATCACCCTGCCCGCGACCTTATCCGATCCCTACCAATGGTCCGACTCCACCTTGCTCAACGGCCCCGACTACTCCTGGATCGACATCCACGCCATTCCCAACGTCACCGAGATCAGTGAACTACGAGGCCTGGACGACTCCACCACGCAATACGCCAACGGCCAATCCGGTGCAACCGGCGGCATCCCCCTCGGATTCACCTTCCCGTTTTTCTCCGGCAGCTACGACAAGCTATGGCTCAACTCCAACGGCGTCCTCGATTTTGGTGCGCGCTCCGGCACCAGCCGTTATTTCAATAAACCTCTCCCCAATGCCACCACCTCCCCCAGCAACGAGAGCCTGACGACGGTCAACACGAGCGCCCACCTGCTCTACTTCTGGGACGACCTCCGCCTCTCCGAAACCTCCCCCGCCGCCCGCGCCTACTACGCCCGCCCCGACGCCGACACCTTTGTCCTCACCATCGAAAATTTTCGCCACTACTCCAACAGCGCCCTGCGCCTCACCGCCCAGGTCATCCTGAAGTCCTCCGGCGAGATTCTGGTCAACTACCAGAACGTCACCGTCCCCTACAACCTCGGCTCCACCATCGGCCTACAAGGCACCGCCAACGAAGGCCGCCCCTTCGTCCAGGTCAGCTACAACTCCGACTATGTGCAAAGCAGCATGGCCCTGCGCTTCCGCCCCTCCGTGCCTTGGCTCTCCGCCTCCGCCAGCACCTTCCAAGTCATCGTCCCCGCCGGTTCCTCCGCCAACTTCGACCTCCTCATTGACCCCTCCGACCTCCCCCTCGGCCTGCAAAACACCACCCTGCAAATCACCTCCACCCATCCCGATCAACCTGCCATCGCCCTGCCGATATCGCTCGACGTCTCCGAAACCCTCCCCCCCAACGCGCCCGCCGGCCTCTCTGCCGACGCCCTCTCCACCTCCGCCATCGCCCTCACCTGGACCGACCTCGCCACCACCGAGACCGGCTATCGC
>JBGSJQ010000135.1:0-3270 GCA_041741775.1 Terrimicrobiaceae bacterium
CTGGGGCAACGAGGAGGTCATCCTCCGCGTGAAAGTCGCCGAGCGCTACGGCCAGGACCCTGAGCTGCTCCGCGGCTTCCGGATCGTCAACTCCGCCGGCGAACCGATCGATATCTCGGCCGTCGCCCGCATCGACAAAACCACCGGCGTCGCCCGCGTCAAACGCACCAACCAGGAACGCGTCCTCACCGTCTCCGCGGATGTCGAAAGCAAAGTTGTCACCTCGGCGGCGGTGAACTCCCAGATCTCCGGGTGGCTCCCAGAGATCCTCCGCGACCACCCCGGGGTCACGGCCACCCTCGCGGGCGAAAGTGAGGATACCGACCGCAGCGTCGCCAGCATGCAATTCTCCGCCATCGTCGCGATGCTCCTCATCTACACCCTGCTCGCCGTCATCACGAATTCGTTCCTCCAGCCGGTCGTCATCATGTCGGTCATCCCGTTCGGAATCGTGGGCGTCATCCTCGGCCTCCTCCTCCTCGGCGAACCCATCGGGCTCATGGCCATGATGGGCACGATCGCCCTCGCGGGCATCGTCGTGAACAACTCAGTCGTGTTTGTGGATTTCATCAATCAATACCGCCACGCCGCCGTCGGGCTCCCCGGATCCGCCGCCCGCAGCCAGCCGCTCCACATCCGCCCGTTCCTTCGCTGGCGATCGATCCTCTCCAGCGCCGGAACCCGCTTTCGCCCTGTCTTCCTGACCTCCGCCACCACCGTCGCCGGTCTCTCGAGTCTCGCGTTCGCCAGCAGCGGTCAGGAACAATTCCTCGCCCCTATGGCCCAGGCCATCGTTTTCGGCCTCACGTTCGCCACCCTCATCACCCTCCTCCTCATCCCCTGCCTCTACTCCGTCCTTGACGACCTCCACGCCGTCACCCGCAAATTCACCGGCTCCAATTGAAATTTGGCCGGGACCACCACCCGCTTCCAAACTGCCCCAAATACCCCTGGCTCCCCGATGGAAACGCACCTCAAGTTGCCTCCAAAAAAATCCGGAATGCTGCTTGCGTCCTCCGCTGGACCATTCATAATCTCCTGTTCTAGTTTTTCCAGCCATGAGCATTATTGAGAAGATCGAAAACGAGCAGTTGAAGAAGGATGTGACGGACTTCAAAGTCGGTGACACCGTCAAGGTCCACACCCGCGTCGTCGAAGGCGACAAGGAGCGCATCCAGGTCTATTCCGGGATCGTGATCGGTCGCAAGGGCGTCGGCGTGAATGCAAACTTCACCGTGCGCCGCGTCTCCTACGGCGAAGGTGTCGAGCGCGTTTTCCCGCTCCACTCCCCGCGCATCGCCAAAATCGAAATCGAGCGCAAGGGAGCCGTCCGCCGCTCGAAGCTGAATTTCCTCCGCGACCGCAAGGGCAAATCGGCCACGACCGTCAAGGAGAAGGCTGACCAGCGGACCCCGAAAGCGGCGTAATAATGTCCTGCTCCCTGGAGCAGGAACGCCAACTCGCCGCTCGAGGGATCTCTCCCGTCGCGGGAATCGATGAGGCCGGACGCGGTCCGCTCGCCGGCCCCGTTGTTGCTGCGGCGGTCATCCTGCCGGACGGTTTTGCGCTTGCCGGCTTGGACGACTCGAAAAAGCTCACCGCAAAAAAGCGGGAGTCCCTTTACGCAGTTCTGACATCGAGCGAAGAGGTTATTTGGGCCTCCGCGAGCTGCGATCATAGCGAAATCGACCAGCTCAACATTCTTGGGGCCACGCATGAGGCGATGCGCCGGGCGTTTGCAGGGCTGCCTTTGAGGCCCGCCCATGTGCTGATCGACGGCCTGCCGGTGCGGAAGTTTCCGTGTGATCAGACGGCACTGGTGGGTGGCGACGGGCTCAGCCTGAGCATTGCAGCGGCCAGCATTATTGCAAAGGTCGAGCGCGACCGGGCGATGCAGGCGCTCGACGCCGAGTTCCCCGAATACGGGTTTTTCCAACACAAAGGCTACCCAACGGCAGCACATCTTGCCAAACTCCGCCTCCATGGCCCCTGTCCTGTTCATCGAAAAAGCTTTGCGCCGGTGGCTCAGGCCTGCCTCTTCTGAAGCCGATCACATCCGCCTCGGGCGAGAGGGCGAGGACGAGGCGGTCCGTTTCCTGCGGGCCCGCAGCTACAAAATCCTGCGGCGAAATTTCCGTCCTGCCGGTGGAGGCGAGGTGGACGTCGTCTGCCGCCATGGGGATGTTCTCGTCTTCGTCGAGGTGAAAACCCGCCAGACCGAAGACTTCGGACGACCGCTCGATGCCGTGAACCCGAAAAAACAAAAGCTGATCATCCGCGGGGCAATGAAGTGGCTCCGGATGCTCGACAAAGCGGACATCCACTTCCGCTTCGACGTCGTCGAAATCGTCCACTTTCCCACGCACGAAATCCGACTGATCGAAAATGCGTTCCAGCTTCCCGACAACTATCTCTGATCCTCCGCCGTGGCGTGCTCAGCCTGAAGGATGGGATGTTCGCGCCAGCTCGACGGCACGTTCAAGCACGCCGATATGCGCGGCAACGCGGGTTTCGATGGCGTATTCCGAGGGGGTTTCGATGGTAAATGTGCGGCGCGCGTGGGAGAAGTCGAGGAGGAACGCCTCCGGCCAGTCGGGCATCAGGTCCGGGGTGATCCTGCGGCGCACGATCCCATTTTTTGCTGGTCGGCCCTCGATCTTCCGCCGGGGATCGGCGGGCACGTGGGGTTCAGCGGCCGCAAGGAGTTCTTCGGCCCAGAATGGTTTCCGGCCCGCGACCTCGTAGATGTAGATCCCCCTGGCATCGTAGTCTTCATGCAGGGTGAGGGCGGCATCAAACCGTAGCCCGCGGAGCCAACGGACCTGATCGCGCACCTGCGGAAGTTTGCGTTTTCCGAAGCACCGGTTCAGGTCGCGGCCCTGGGAGTCGAGGCGGTTGTTGTTCACGAGACCCCACGGGTTCAAGCACGGAAAAATAGCGACCGTGAGGCGCCGGAGCAGGCGGGTATTTTGCTCGGCCCAGGTCACCAGCCCTTCGGTCGCGGCGGGTTCATCCCCGTGGATTCCTGCAGAAAAATACAGTGCTGGCCCGGAGGGGGTGTCTGGCCGTGATTGCAGGACGAACAGCGGAAATCCAGCGCTTTGCGAGAACGGCTGCAGATCGAGCTGGGCGAGGGTCGCCACCCTCTGCCAGCGCCGGATCAACCGGTCGTAGTCGTGGGCCCGGAGGAAGGGGCTTTCAGGGTTCATCCGTTGCCGGTCTTGACTTCGATGATGTCGTGCGGCGCGCTCTCGCGCATCCCGGCTGCCG
>JBGSJQ010000136.1:0-6385 GCA_041741775.1 Terrimicrobiaceae bacterium
GCGATTCGCGCCGGCGGCTCCACGGTTCCCACCGCCACCAATCTCCACCCGGGCGGTTTGCACATCGATCCGTGGGTCATGACCGCACCGACCGACATCATCAGCTGGGACGCGTATCCACAATACCACGACACCGCCAAGCCGTGGTCCGTCGCGTGGAACGCCATCGTCTATCAATCGTTCATCCAGCAGCTCTGCGCCGCGATTCGCCCCGACCGGCCGTGGTTGCTCATGGAGACCACGCCGAGTTCCGCCAATTGGATGGACGTCCCCAAACTCAAAGCCCCCGGCTTGCACCGCCTTTCGGTGCTGCAATCCATCGCCCACGGGGCCGATAGCGCACTCTACTTCCAGTGGCGGGCCGGTCGCGGCGGCGAAGAGAAATTCCACGGCGCTGTGATCGAGAACAGTGGCGGTCCCGATTCGCGCGTGTTTGGCGACGTCCGTTCCGTGACCGAAGCGTTTGCGCAGATCGCGCCCGTCGCCGGCAGCCTGACGTCCGCCGAGGTCGCCGTCGGTTTCGATTGGGACAACTGGTGGTTGCAATCCGAGATCCTGTCCCACGGCGACCGCAGCCGTTCGCACTACCCGTGGGAGCAGCTCGACCTCTACCGCGAGCATTGGGAGAACGCCGTTCCGTGCTCCGTGGTCGATCCGTCTGCCTCAGCCACCGATCTCTCCCGTTACCGCCTGCTCATCCTGCCGCAGCATTACGCATTGCGCCCCGGTTTCGTCGAAAAAATCACCGCCTGGGTCGAGGCCGGCGGTATTCTGCTCACCGGTCTGCTCTCCGGTTGGGTGGACGAAAATGATCTCATTTTCCCCGGTGGCATGGACGCCGGTTGGCGTCGCCTCGTCGGCCTGCGTCGCGAGGAGCTCGATCATCTTTATCCCGACGAAAAAATCGGTTCGTCTTCGCCTCCGGCAACGTGCTCGGGCTCGCTGGCGATTACTCCGCCGTCACCAAACTGGAACTCAACCACCTCGAAAGCGCGGTGGCGCTCGCAACCTACGGCGACGATGTTTACGCCGGACGTCCGGCCCTCACCGTCAACGCGGTCGGCCAGGGGTTCGTGTATTATCAAGCCGCTCGCTCCGAGCAGAGCCTCCGCACCGCGTTGCTCGCCGCTCTCTGGAAACGCCACGGCATCAAGCCGCTGTTACCCGCCGGCAGCATTCCGCCCGGCGTCACGGTGCAACGCCGCCGCGCCGCCGACAGTCGTGAGTTCTGGTTTTTCCTGAACTTCCGGCGCGAGCCCCAGACCGTTCGACTGCATGACTGCGCCGGCCAGGACCTGCTCACCGGCAACCCATGCTCCGGTGATCTCACCCTCGCGCCCTACGGTGCCGCCGTGCTGTCCTTCAACCAGATTTGATGACCATGACCCGCACGACATCCGCAACCGCACTGAGAGAAGCGACGGGATGGGCCACCGAGCCCCTCCCCCGACCGGATATCATCCTGATCCTCGCCGATGATCTCGGCTTCAGCGATCTGAGCTGCCAGGGCGGCGAAATCCCCACGCCCAACATCGACCGCTTGGCGGCCCAAGGCGTTCGCTTCACAAACGCGTCAAATTCCGCCCGCTGCTGCCCGAGCCGCGCGTCGCTCCTCACCGGGGCCTATGCGCATCGGGTCGGGATGGGTTGGATGACCGCAGCCGATCTCGGACGTCCAGCCTACCGAGGCGAGCTGTCTGCCAACTGCGCGACGCTGCCCGAGGTGCTGAATGCGGCCGGCTACCATTCTTTCATGGCGGGCAAATGGCACCTCACGGCGGACGCGCATTCCGACTGCCTACCCGCCGTGTCCAGTTGGCCGACCCGGCGTGGATTTGAAGGCTTCTTTGGCATCCTCAGCGGAGAATCTTCCTACACAGCCCCAAAGTTTCTGGTCCGCAATGAAACCCAGGTCCAGCCGGGCCCGGGCTTCCAACTCACCGACGCGATCTCCGATGCCGCCGTGGAATTTTGCAAAGCTCCCGTTTCCGGTCCTCGCTTCGTCTATGTTGCCTACACCGCGCCCCATTGGCCGCTGCACGCGCCTCAGGAAGAGGTGGAGCGGAATGTTCCAACTTATCGGGATGGCTACGACACCATCCGCAAGACACGCGTTGCGCGACTGCGGGAACTCGGACTGCTGGCCGCCGGCCAAAACGAACCCCCTGCCTCCACTCCCGAGTGGACGACTCTGCCCCCCGACGTGCAGGCCGATCAGAGCCGGCGGATGGCCGTTTATGCAGCCCAGATTCAGGCGATGGATCGAGGCGTGGGCCGGATCCTCCATGCGGTGGCCGAGAGCGGCCGCGCCGACAACACTCTCGTCATTTTCGCCTCGGACAACGGCGCGTGCGCCGAGGTGCTGGAAGCCCCTCCCCTACCCGCCAACTTATCCGACTCCCATCGCAGCAGCTACGGCACCGCATGGGCCTCGATCAGCAGCCTGCCATTCCGGGGACAGAAAAGTGACTCGCTACAAGGCGGCGTCGCGACACCGTTTTTCGTCTGCTGGCCCGGCCACGCCGATGCCGGGACGAAGATCGCCGATCCGATCCATTTCATCGATGTGCTGCCGACCTGCGCCGCCGCTGCCGGGGCTGCCATCCCGAGCGAACGGGCTGGGGAAAAACTGCTTGCACCAGACGGTATTTCCCTGCTGCCGACCTTGGCCGGGCAAGCCCTGCCGCCACGCGACCTGTTCTTCGAGCATGAAGGTGGCCGCGCCGTGCGTCGGGGTTCGCTCAAGGCAGTAGCCATGCCCGGCAGTGCGACATGGCAGCTCTACGACCTGGAGCACGATCCTGCCGAACTCCACGACCTCGCACCCGACCGTCCCGCCGAATTGCAATCGCTCCAGCATGCATGGACGCAATGGGCCGAAGCCAATGGCGTCCTTCCTCTCGACAGCCGCGACTGGGAACAAAGAGTAAAGAGCCTCGGCACTGGAGAAACACCATGAATCCCCCCAACCAACCCGTTTCGCTCCGCTGGCATTTCCCGCTTTCGCGCCCCCACACCGGCGTGCCGTTGGGCAATGGCGCTCAAGGCCTGCTCGTCTGGGGTGAAACCAGCCTCCTACTCACCGTCGCGATCTCCGATGCCGCCGTGTGGTGGAAAGAAGCCGCGTTCTATCAGAAAAACTCACCGCTTTGCACACCCGCCATCCAGGCAATTCCCCCTCAACTCCGCCCTCGTCACTCGGGGCCGGCTCCCCGAGGAGCAGCTTTTTCGGTCATTAAATGAGACCCGGCCAATTCTAGAATTCCAGACAATCTCCCAAAATTATTAAACTCGCATGAGCAATCCAACGCCCGCCGCCAACATCCACCGCGCCAAAAAAACCGCGGAAATCGACAAGATTCCCAAGAAGGAAAAAGTGCTCTACGGCTTGGGTGGAACCTCCCTCGGGTTGGTTGACCAGATCGTCCAATACCAAGTGCAACAGGTGCTGGTTTACGGCCTCGGCATGTCGCCGGTCATAAACTCGATGATCCTCATGATTTTTCGAATCTGGGATGCCCTCATCGATCCTTTGATGGGCTGGATTTCAGACAACACCCGCACGCGCTTTGGCCGCCGCCGCCCTTACATGTTCGTCGGCTGCCTACTCATGGGCCTGGCGCTGCCCTTCGTTTGGCGCTTCAACGAGCACTGGAGCATGACGTGGATAGCCATCTGGTTCACCCTGGCCGGCATTATCATGTCCACCTTCACGACCATCTACAACATCCCCTACCAGACGCTAAAGATGGAGATGACGCCCGACTACAACGAGCGCACCAGCGTCAATGTCTACGCCGGCCTTATCGGAACCCTCTTCGGCATTATGGGCCCCTGGATTTGGAAGCTCTCCCAGAACCCGTTCTTCACCGGACAGGCGGTGGGCGAGGAACCCAACACCCTCTATGGTATCCGCAATATCGCGATCTTCTTTGCCATTTTGGTTCTGATCATCGGTTTGATCCCCACCTTCGCCTGCAAAGAGCGATACTACGCCAAGGCCTCAGTGCAGAAAAAGGAACCGCTCCTCAAGAGCTTGCGCCTGACATTGAGGAGCAAGCCCTTCATCCGGATGCTCGCCATCATTTTCACGATGAATCTCGAGGGCTTGGTCACCGGTTTGGGCGGTTACCTCTCGCTCTATTATGTCTTTGGTGCGGACAAATCTTTTGCCGCCACGGTAGGCGGCATCTCCGGCACTTTGAGCATGATTCTGGGCCTGATGAGCATTCCACTCTACGGCTGGCTGGCATCCCGCATCGGCAAGGAGCGCTCACTCCTCATCGTCACCATCAGTCACATCGTCATCGCTGCCTCCATCTGGATCTGCTACAACCCGGCCTACCCTTGGTTGGTGATGATTCCAGGCCTGCTAAATGGTGTGTTCGGAGCGGGCCTCTGGGTCGTCGTGGGCGCGATGAAGGCCGACATCGTGGACGACGACGAAGCGACCACCGGCGAACGACGTGAGGGTTCCTTCGAGTCGATGTTCTCCTGGTTTCTCAAGTTCACCGGCACGATCTTTGCCGGCGTTTCCGGACTGATCGTGGTCGCGGTCGGCTTTAATATCGAGCTCGGCGCCGCGCAGGCCGACGGCGTCTTCACGCGCATGATCCTACTCATGTCCCTGATCCCCATCCTTCTCGGCTCACTGCAATGCTACCTGATCCTCACCTGGCCGCTCACCGCCGGTCGCATGGCGGAAATCCGTGAACAACTCGAAGCCCGGCGTGGCAAAATCGACATGGATAGCGGCGGCCTCACGACCAAATAAGCCCAGGGAATCACCTGCCCCCTTTGACCTAGGATCATCCCCACGCCAAGCCCCTTCACTTCCCCAATGTCATCACCGATGGAGTAATTAAGATGATCGGCATCCACATTTCCGGTCTGCCCGACGTCCCCCTCGAAGGCATCCGCCTGGACAACATCCGGCTCACCAGCAAAGGCGACGGCAGCAAGGAACACGCGGCCATAAAACCAAAAGAACTCGGCAACAACCACCCCGAGCCTTGGATCGTCGGCATCCTCCCCGCCTACGGCATCTACGCCCGCAACGTCCGCGAAGTGGAACTCGCCAACGTCAGCGTCGATTTTGAAGAGACCAACTACCGCCCCGCAGGTGATTTTTTCAACATCCAGTATTTGAAAATCCACAACTTCAAAGCCGAGCTCACCGAAGGCATCAAAGCAGCAATTTTCGCCCCCGACGTGAAGCAGATCGTCATCCGCAACTCACCCATCCTCGAACAATGAAAACTCCATCCCTTCTCCATTTCGTCGGCATGCTTCTTGCAGCCCCGCTCTCCGTCCACGCGGCCAGCCCGGCCGCCGCCACCGTTGAAACCGTCCAAGCCTACTACAACGTCCGTGATTACGGCGCAGTCGGAGACGGCAAAAACCTCGACAGCCCCGCTATCGACCGCGCGATCGAAGCCGCCTCCGCCTCCGGTGGCGGCACCGTGCTCGTGCCCGCCGGCACTTATCTGTCCGGCAGCATTCACCTGCAGAACAACATCAACCTCCACCTCACCGCAGGCGCGATTATCCTCGGTGCTCCCCAGGAGATGAACGCCTACGACGAAACCGAATTCTTCCCCGGCATCGCGTATCAGGACGGCGGGCACACTTACTTCCGCAACAGCCTCATCTGGGGCGAAAACCTGGTGAACGTCTCCATCACCGGCCAAGGCATGATCCATGGCGGTGGGTTGACGAAAGATTCCTCACCCCTCGACGAGATGTGCGGCTACGTCACCGGCCGTCCCGCTGACCCTCAAGCTTACCCGCCGCTCCGCCTCGGCAACAAAGCCCTCGCCCTCAAGCTCTGCAAAAACATCCTCATCCGCGACGTCACGTTTCTTAGTGGTGGCCACTTCGCCATTCTCGCCACCGGCTGCGACAACCTGACGATCGACAACGTCACCATCGATACCAATCGCGACGGCATCGACCTGGACGGCTGCCGCAACACCACGGTCTCCAACTGCCGCGTCAATTCCTCGGGCGACGACGGTATCTGCCCCAAGAGCACCTACGTGCTGGGCGAACCTCGCATCACCGAAAATCTCACCATCACCAACTGCCAGGTTTCCGGTTTTGTAATGGGCACCTTGATCGACGGCACCATGAAACCCGCGATCAAGGAATTCAAATATATGAACGGCTTTGGTCGCATCAAATTCGGCACCGAATCCAGCGGCGGTTTTCGCAACGTCACCATCTCCAACTGCACCTTCCGCAGCAGCCAGGGTCTTGCCCTCGAAATGGTGGATGGCGGCATCATGGAGAACTTCACAATCACCAACCTCGCGATGATGGATGTCCGCAGTTACGCCATCTACATCACCACGGGCAGCCGCAATCGCACGCCCAACCTCACCAC
>JBGSJQ010000137.1:0-41158 GCA_041741775.1 Terrimicrobiaceae bacterium
GGATGACGGCGATGTTGAGGATGTTCGAGCCGACGACATTGCCGAGGGCGATCGCGCTTTGGCCGGCCATGGCGGCCTTCACGCTGACGACGAGTTCCGGCATGCTCGTGCCGTAGGCGACGACCGTCAGGCCGACGACGAGCGGGGAGAGTCCGAACCGGAAAGCCAGCCCGGAGCTGCCCCGCACTAAAGCCTCCGCCCCGGCGCATAGCAGGGCCAGGCCCATTAGAACCAACGTTGCATCCCAAATCATAACCATATCGGCCTAAGAGATTCTTCAATTACGGTGCGGATTCAACAGCTTTCGAGGCACAAGGAATTTTTCCCCGTGCGATATCTTCTTTTCCGGCGGGGCGGCATCGCCCATGATCCGGCGGATGAATGAAGCGCGAGTGAGAGTTCCGGCCACGACGGCGAACCTGGGGCCGGGGTTTGACTGCCTGGGGATTGCCCTGAAGCTTTTCAATACGACAACCGTCCGGCGGGGGCGCGGTCCTGCGCTGGGCGAGATGGCGGACGAGGCGGCGGCGCTGTTTTTCCGGGAGGCGCGGGTGAAGCCGTTTGCGTTTCACTGGAGAGTCGAGGGGGATGTGCCGCGTTCGCGCGGGCTGGGGAGCAGCGTGACCGTTCGGCTGGGCGTGCTGCACGGGCTCAACGAGCTGGCGGGCCGCCCGCTCGACAGGGGAAATCTTTTTCGGCTGTGCGCCGGGTTGGAAGGCCACCCGGACAATGCCGCACCGGCGACGTTTGGAGGATTCACGATCACGCCGCCAGCCGGGCCGCTCCAGCGCTATCGCGTCGGAAAAGAACTCAGCTTTGTCCTGCTGGTCCCGGGCTTTGAAATTTCCACGCCGGCCGCCCGGCGGGCGCTTCCGGCTTCCCTGCCGTTTTGCGACGCCTCGTTCAATGCCGGCAGTGTGGCGGCCGTGGCTGCTGCCTTCGCATCAGGAAATTACAAGGCCCTGCATGGGGGGTTTCAGGACCGGCTGCACCAGCCGTTTCGCGAGCCATTGATCCCCTGCCTGCCTCCCGTGATCGGGGCTGCCGTCCAGGCGGGGGCGCTGGGGGGGTGGCTCTCTGGATCGGGTTCCACAATCGCCTGCGCCACGCTGAAGGATCCCGCACGCGTTGCCCGGGCGATGCTCGCCGCCTCGGAGCTCGCCGATGTGGAGACCTTCATCGTGAAGGCTGACAATGCCGGCGTGCGCCTGCTCGCATGAGACGCTGGTTCGAGGGGCTGGAAACGTTCGCCATCGACGTCATTCTGGGACGCCGATACGGTCGGCGCGCCGACGCGCTGCGCGGCCTCCTCTGGTTGCTCTCGCTGATCTATCTTTTTCTCGTGCAGACCCGGCTCCGGCTGTATCGCAACCGGATTTATCGCAGCCACTCGCACGGGTGCTTGGTCATCAGCGTTGGGAATCTGACCGTCGGAGGAACCGGAAAAACCCCGGTCGTCGAACTCCTCGCGAGGGCGCTCCAGCAGGGCGGGCGGCGGGTCGCCATCCTCAGCCGGGGCTACAAAAGCGTGCCGCGGCCGCTCGTGTGGCGGTTGCTCGACAGGATCACAAAAAAGAAAGCCCTATTTGTCCCGCGCGTGGTATCCGACGGCCAGTCGCTTCTGCTGGACTCCCGCACCGCCGGCGACGAGCCCTTCATGCTCGCCAACAACCTGCGCGGGGTGGTCGTATTGGTGGACCGGGACCGGGTCAAAAGCGGGACGTATGCCGTTCGCGAATTTGGCGCTGATACACTGATTCTGGACGACGGCCTGCAATACATCCGGATGCGGCACGGGCTGGAAGTCGTGCTGATCGACCGCCAGGCCCCGTTTGGGAACGAGTTCATCCTGCCCCGCGGGACCCTGCGCGAACCACCGGAAAACCTCCGGCGTGCCACCCATATCTTCCTCACCAAATGCGATGGCTCGGATAACTCGGCGATCATTGAGCGGATCCGCGGGCACAACCGGACGGCGGATATCATTGAGTGCGCCCACCGGCCGAAGCACCTCCGCAATTTTGTCACTGGCGAGTTGAAGCCGCTAGAGTTCCTGCGGGGGATTCGGATTGGTGCCCTGAGCGGGATTGCGGTCCCCGAGAGTTTCGAGAATGCGCTGCGGCTTCTGGATGCGGAGATCGAGCTCACCAAATCTTACACCGACCACCACCGCTACACCGCCCGTGAGATCGAAACCTTCCTCCGGCGCTGCGCCCGGCGGGACCTCGACGCCGTCATCACCACCGAGAAGGATGCCGTCCGCATCCCACGGATCCTTGACCCGGAAGTGCCGCTCTATTACCTCCGGGTTGAAATCGAGATCCTTGCGGGACAATCTGCCTGGGATCGCTTCGTGGACCGCCTCACCCGCCCGCAGCCGGTCATCGCCCCGCAAAAGTTTTATTGACTCTGCGAGCGGTTGAAACTGACGTGCCGACTGGGTGGAGGTGCGTTCCAGTATCGTAAATTCCGCAGCTCGGGAGGTGAGTGCCAGCGAATCAGCGGGCGCCATCCACTTCCGTTGGGAATTGGCTTGCGGGGAGTTTCCGGCCCCGACTAGCCTCCGAAGATGAAAATTCTGGTCACCGGCGGCGCCGGGTTCATCGGCTCACACATTTGCCGAAGGCTTCTTGCCGATGGGCATTCGGTTTCCGTGATCGATGACTTCAACGACTACTACGATCCGGCGATCAAGCGCGCGAACGTGGACTCCTTTGAGGGGGCCGTGCGGGTTGTTGAGGCGGATATCCGGGATCGGGAGGCCGTCGGAGCGCTTTTCGCAGACGGTGGCTTCGAGGTCGTGATCCACATAGCAGCCCGCGCGGGGGTTCGTCCGTCGGTCCTGGATCCGCAGCTCTACATCGACACAAACATCACAGGCACCCACCACCTTCTGGAGGCGGCCCGGAAGCATGGCGTGCGCAAATTTCTTTTTGCATCGAGCTCCTCGGTTTACGGGCTCTCGCAGGTTGTCCCATTCCGCGAGGATCTCGCCCTTCCGCAGACATTGAGCCCGTATGCGGCCACGAAGCTTGCCGGCGAGCACCTCTGCGGGAACTACTCGCATCTTTTTGGCCTGAACGTTGTCTGCCTGCGGTTCTTCACCGTCTATGGCCCCGGCCAGCGCCCCGACCTGGCCATCCACAAATTCACCGACGCCATCCACCATGGCCGCCCGATACCGCAATACGGGGACGGATCGACCCGGCGTGACTATACGTATATCGACGACATCGTGCAGGGGGTCATGGGCGCCATGGCCTACGAGGGCCAGCCGTTTGATATTTTCAACCTCGGGGAAAACCAGACGATCACGCTCAGCGAGCTCATCGTTGAGATCGAAAACGCCCTCGGCAAAAAAGCGGTGATCGAACGCCTGCCGGAGCAGCAGGGCGACATGCCGCTCACCTCAGCCGATATCTCAAAGGCCCGCCAGCTTCTGGGCTACAACCCGCAGACAAAAATTGCCGACGGCATCCCGAAATTCATCGCATGGTACCTCAATAAATGACAGCCACCGAAATCGCAACCGAGCTTGTCCGGATTCCCAGCGTGAACCCGGATGGCAACCCGGGCACCACGGAGACCGGGGAGGCGGCCTGTGCGGAGTGGATCGCCGGGTTTTTGCGCGAGGCCGGAGCGGATGTCGAGTTGCGCGAGGTGCTTCCCGGCCGCCCGAATGTCATTGGCCGGTTTCCTTCTGACTCCCCGGGCAAGCCCCGCATCCTTTTTGCCCCGCATGTCGATACGGTCAGCATCAGCGGCATGACGATCGATCCGTTTTGCGGGGAACTCCGCGACGGCAAGCTCTTCGGCCGCGGGGCCACCGATACCAAGGGCCCGATGGCCACGATGCTCTGGGCGCTGCGCGAAGCCTCGCCCTGGCTGTCCGGGCTCCCGTATGAGATCTGGTTCGCCGGACTCGTCGGCGAGGAGGCGGGTCAGCCTGGTGCCAAGGCCCTTGCCGCCCAGGAGGCGTTCGACTTTGTGATCGCAGGCGAACCGACCGACCTCCAGGTTGTGCACACCCACAAGGGCTCATTCTGGCTTGGCCTCCGGACAACCGGCGTCGCCGTCCATGCCTCCAAACCCGAACAAGGCGAAAACGCGATCTACAAAATGTGCGAGGCCATCTCGTGCCTGCGAGAGGAGGTCATTCCCGAGCTCGAAAAACTTTCCGATCCCGTGCTGGGCCGCCCGACGCTGAGTGTCGGCACCATCGCGGGCGGTTCAAAAATCAACATTGTCCCCGACACCTGCGAAGCCAACGTGGACATGCGCACGATTCCCGGCCAGGACACCTCCTTTGTATCCACGTTGCTACGCCGCCGCGTTCCGGACATCGAGATCTCCGTCTCGGGATCAACTCCGCTGTTCACCGACCCCGGACACCCCCTCATCGCGAAGCTCGAATCCTGCGGAGCGGGGCTGGCCGGTGCCCCGTGGTTCTGCGATGCGGCGGTTTTTGCCGAACGCGGATGTGCGGCCATCGCCCTCGGGCCCGGCTCAATCGCCCAGGCCCACACCTGCGACGAATTCATTCAGGCCTCCGACCTCGAGGACGGCGCCCGATTTTTCCTGAAGTTCCTGAACGCGCTGCGCCCGTAGCCGGACACCTTCGCGCCCCTGTCGGGGCGGTTGTGTCAACCGCCCGGGCTCTACAAGTATTTCTCGAAGGGCTCTAATCAGCCTCTTCGGCCAGAGCCGAGTCGTTTTTCGGATAGCTTCCGAGCACCTTGACGGCCCGGCAATTCTTCGAGAGCTCCCGGAAGAGGTCCTTGAGTTGGAGATCACGGGTGTGGCCGTCGGCTTCCACAAAGAAGAAGATGTCCTCGCTGCCCTTCGGGGCCGGACGGCTGGCAAAGTGATTCAGGTTGATCCCGAGCTCCTTGAAAGGCTCCAGAGCAGAGACCAGCTTGCCCGGCTTGTCTTCAATCCGAAGCATCAGCATCGTCTGGTCATGGCCGGAATGGGCATTCGGCTGGCGCCCCAAAACCAGATACCGGGCACTGGTCCGCGAATCATCGGCTTCGCTGTCGGGAACAATCTCCGCGCAAATCGAAAGCTCCGTCTGCGCCAGCGCATCCAAAGTCTGGTTCACCAAACCGTGCGCGGGATCTTCCAAAAGCACCACGCCGCAGTCCGCCTGCTCGGAAGTCACCTCTTCAAAAACCCCGGCAATTTCGGATGAAAACGTGTAGCGCACGCTCGATCCAAATTTTCCAAGCGCCGCCTGATACGTGGAGCTTCCCATCGGCCCAACGCACGCAATCGCCACATCTTTCTCCACGGCCAGCGCTGCGGACATGATCTCGCGATAGATCGCCCGGATCGCCTCCGGCCGAAGCGGTCCTTCGCTCCGCTCCACCAAACTTCTCAACAGCTTAATCTCCCGGTCGGGAGAATAAATCGGAAGGCTCTCCCGGTTTTTGATCACCCCGATCTCCCGCGCAATTTGCGTCCGCTCATTCAGCAAACGCAGCAACTCGCCGTCCAACTCATCAATCCGCTGCCGCAATTCAGGGAGTTCGCTCATTTTGATTCCTCGTTCATATCCTGCGTTTCGCTGGCCTCTGCTGCCTCGCTGGCCTCGCTGGCCTCGCTGCCTTCGGCGGTCTCAACCGGCTCCGCTGGTGCTTCAAGCGGAAGCTCAGCGCCGGCTTCCTTGGGAGACGGGCTTGGTTCGGGAGGCGGGGTGGCTTGGGGGAGGGGGATCTTCCGGAGTTCACCGGCATTCGGCAGGTCATCCAAATCCTTCAACCCGAAGTGCTCCATAAAAAATTGGGTCGTCTCGTAGAGGAGGGGTCGGCCCGGCACGTCCGCGCGCCCGGCGATCCGCACCAGCCCGCGATCCAGCAGGGTCTGCATCACTCCGTCCACAGCGACTCCCCGGACGGCTTCAATGTCAGCGCGCGTTATCGGCTGGCGGTAGGCGATGATGGCGAGGGTTTCGAGAGCCGGGGCACTGAGTTTGGACGGGCGGTTCTCGGGGAAAAGCTGGCGGAGCCATGGCGAAAAATCGGCCCGGGTCACGAGCTGCCATCCGGCGGCGCTTTCGCGCACCTCAAAGGCCCGCTCAGCGTTGCGATATTCCTCCTCGAGGACGTGGATGGCCCCCGCGATGTCGTCGGCCGAAGGCTTCGCGTGGCAGGTGATGAGCGGGTCCTCCTTGGCGCTTTCGCCGGCCCCTTTGAGAATGCTGAGAAGCTCCTTGGTCGAAACGGGCTTCTGGGAGGCAAACAGGATCGCCTCAAGGATGCGGTGGAGTGGAAAGACCTCGCTCATGATCGGGAAAATAACGGTGTGGTATCCAGAGCGCGATCGATCCAAATCTCGCCGCACTGGGCCTCCTGCCTTACGCGGAGCTGCTTCATGCGGATGAGCTCCAGCATGGCCAGGAAGGTCACCACGATCTCGGCGCGGCTCGCCACATCCGCAAAAAGCTCTTCAAATTTCATCGAAACCCCACTCGACGTGACCTTCATAAGATAGTCAATCTTTTCGGAGACCGTAAAATTTTCCTCGAAGATCTCGCGAAGGTTCTCGGGCTTTTTGTCGAGGCGCTTGAGGATCTTCTGAAACGCGTTGATGAGGTCAAAAATCCCGACCTCATCGACGAGCAGGTTTTCCGCCGGGGCGAGGTCGGGTACGACCGGCACCCTCGGGAACATCTTCTCCTGAAGCGCCTCGATGTCCCGCAGCCGCGCCGCCGCCTCCTTGAATTTTTTGTATTCGATGAGCTGCCGGATCAGCTCCCAGCGGGGGTCATCCTCCTCCGCATCCTCCTCCGCCATCTGCTGGTCCACTGGCAGCAGCGTGCGGCTCTTGATGTAGAGCAGGTTGGCTGCCATGACGATGAATTCGCCCGCCAGCTCAATATTGAGCACATGGAAGGCTTCCATGTAGCCGAGGTATTGCTTCGTGATGCGCTCGATCGAGATGTCGTAGATATCCACCTCATCGCGTTTGATGAGGTAGAGCAGGAGATCGAGCGGCCCCTCGAAGACGTCGAGTTTGACCTTGTAATCTTCCACCGGAAAATCAGCGGCGCCGGAACCCGCGCTTGGCGGCTTCGCGCTCGAGCTGGGTCAGGTGCTTCTTGTGGTCTTTGAGCTTCGTTTTGCGCTTGTTGAGCTGGACGGAAAGCTTGCGGATCACCTTGTCGATGGCCACGTAGAGATCGGACTCAGCGTCTTCCGCGTGAACATCCGGTCCCGGAATCGCGAGGTGAACCTTGACGACGAACGGTTTCTTTTTGTTCTGATCGTGAAGGAGCACGATATGTGCAGCCAGGATCTGCTCGCCGTGCACTTCGAGATGGGTCATCTTCTCGGCGATAAACGAGTGGATCGCGCCCGTGAGGGCGATGTTGCGGGGACTCAGGTGGATTTGCATGAAATAATCTTCGCTCTTCCCCGGCCTTCCTGCCAGCAAAAACCTGCGTCATCACGGACCCGCCGCCAGCCGCAGCCCCCCAAGCAGCGAAAACCCAATCATCAGCCACTCGAAGACCCCCTGGTTGATCCGGCCGAGAAGATACCGCCCGGCGGCGACCCCGGCCACAATCCCAGGCAGAAGAAGGAGGTTCAGCATCAGCGACCCCGGAGTGATCAGCCCCATCGAGGCGCTCAAGGGGACTTTGATCACATTGACGATAAAGAAAAACCACGCCGCCGTGCCGACGAATTCATATTTCGGGAGTCGGCAGGCCAGCAGGTAAATCGTCATCACCGCGCCGGCGGCATTTGCCAGCATCGTGGTTACTCCGGCGAGCCAGCCCAGCGGCCAGGCGATCGCCGGATGCGCGGCGGCTGCGGCCGATAGCCTTCTGGACAGCTTCTGCGCCACCGTGAGTCCGAGCAAAAAAAGAACCATCCACCCGATCAACGGCCTGAAAATCTGCTCACTCAGGAGCGGCATGACCAGCCATCCGCTCACAATCCCCAGAACCGCAGCTGGCAGAAGCCCCGCCAGGTGGCCCCAGACGGTATATTGCCGGAACGCCCGAATCGCAAAAAGGTCGGCGGCAATGAGCATCGGAAGCACCGCCCCGGTCGATTCCCTCGCCGGCAGGATCTGCGCCATCAGGACCACGGCCACCATCCCCACCCCGCCAAAGCCGGTTTTGCTCAGCCCGATGCAGATCGCGGCGCCATACGCAGCCAGCCACGCCCAAGGAGATTCAAACATCCGCCAACCTTAGCGCCTTCCGGACCGCAGGCCAACTCCTCACCTTCACCGCAAGTGGCCCCCGGCACGAACTGCAGGGATGCGGGAGCTATCAGTTTCCCTTTGAACTTCGCGGCCAGCAAAGGTAGGGAAGAGCGATGGCCCGCAGAAAAAAATCCTCCCTCCAGCCGCTTTGGATCCTTGTGGCCGTGGTCCTCATTGCCGCCGCGTTCCTTGGCTCCGTCCTTTTTCAGGCCTCCGGTAACGATCCGTTCCGGACCGTGCCCGCGCTGGACATCCCGGCCTTCCTGGAAAATGCGAACAGCCTCCGGGGAAACGTTTACAAGGTCGAGGGCGAGGTCTCGAACTCCCTGGCCTGGTCGCCGAGCGCCGGACGCCTCATCGCCGTGGATGTCAAAGAGGAAACCATTCCCGTCCTCGTCACCACCGAGTTCAACGCGATGAACATCCAAAAAGGCCAGAAGTTTATTTTTTTGATCGAGGTGGATGAAAACGGCCTGTTGAAAACCAAGAACCTCTCGAAGGCATGAAGAAAATTGTTTGCATTGTTCTATTGGGAGGATCGGCGGTTGCCCAGGTTCCCGATGCCCAGCCAGCTCCGGCCTCCACGCAGCCATCCTCACAACAACCCTCCCAGGGTGAAAAGAAATCCGGCGGATCCTCCAGCTTTCTCGGCAATGACATTCCCTTTTTCGATCCCGGCAGCGACATCGTCCAGTGGAATGGCAAAAGCTGGAACGTCAACAACAACCGGATTTTTGAGGCGCGCTTTGAAAAGTTTCTCAATGCGCCCGAGGCGACGACCGAGAACGACCGCTCCTACAACCAGATCCTGACGCAAATCATGGACAAGCTGGCCCCGAACAACCTTTCGGCAAAATCCACCGACGAGGCGTTCCAGCTTCTTCCGCAGGCGTCGCAATTCGACATCGATGCCAGGCTATGCGACGCGATTGCGAATCAGGTCTACGCCGCCTGGCTGGCCAAGCGCTCGAACGCCCGTCTTACCGCCGCGAATCAAAGCCTGGAAAAGGAGCGCCAGCGCCTGGAGTGGAACTCAAAAATGACAGCTGCCAGGTCCTCCTTGGACGGCCCGTCCAGCAAGGATGGCGCAGCCGCGGAGCAATGGAAAAAACAGCAGGACCTCAAGCGGGACATGGAAATGCAGCCCCTCGTGACCCGGCTGGCCGAGGTCAATGCCCTCCTTAAGGCAAACCAGCTCAAGCGCGAGGTCGCCGAGCTCCAGGTGAAAATCGAATTTCAGGCGCTGATCGTCCAGCATTTCCTTCAGCGGCGGTTCCAGCATGTGGTGATCGGCACGCGGTTCTACCGGAGCATCTTCAGCGATGGCGACAGCCTGCTGCGCGTCGGGGAGGATTCGAAGAGCCTGTTTTCGAAAACCACAGGGATGCCCCCGACGGTCGGAACCCTTGACTCGCTGGCCAATGAGGCGATGCGCGATGTCCGTGAGGGCGTTCAGTCATTTAAATTCCTCCTGGAAAAAGACGAGCTCGAGAGCGCGACGAAGCGGCTCGCCGAGACATTCATCCTTGGCGAGTATATGCCTGAGGTGCGCACGATCCCCCGCGACGACAAGCGCCGCGCGCTGGCCTTCGTCCACCAGTCCAACCAGCTCATCAGCGCCATCGAAGTGAAGGACTACGCCCGCGCCGAAAAATTGGTCAAAGAGATGGAGGTGACGGCGAAGGACTTCGACAACTCGAAGCCGATGGCTGCCATCGAGACCGCGCGCACCGTGGCCGCCATGCACATCGCGAAAGCAAAAAATGCGGCGGTGAGTGGCGACAAAGCGACCCTCGAGTCCGAGCTCAAAGAAGCCACCGAGATCTGGCCACGCAACCCCGCCCTTGCCGATGTCGGCGGGATGATCTTCAGCCAGGCCGACGTGCAGCAGCGAGCTCTTGTGGACTTTGACCAGCTGCTGAGCCAGAAAAACTACCGCCAGATTTTCGACGACAAGATGCGCTTTATTGCCGCCACCGCGATGTATCCCGAAAAGCAGGAGCAGCTCCGCAAGGTGCTCGATGACATGGCGACCATCGAGGCGGCGATTATCCGGGCACAGGAAGTCGAAAAGCGGGGCGACTATGCTGGAGCTTGGGAGAGCGCGGAGACTGCATTCCTTCGGTTCCCGGACGACAACAAGCTCAACCAGGTCCGAGCCAACCTCACAACGAAGGCTCCCGATTTCGTTCGGGCGCTCAAGCAGGCCGAGGAAAATGAGAAAAAGAACCAGCTCGGCTCCTCGCTCGCCTGGTATCTAAAAGCCCAGCGGGCGTATCCAGCCAGCGATTTCGCACGGCAGGGGATCGAGCGCGTCAACACGCAGCTCCTCCCCGACGCGAAATAACAAGGGGCATTCCGCGATGAAACCCCGCATCCTCATCGTGGACGGGCACAGCATGATTTTCCAGTGGCCCGAGCTCGCGTCCCGCTACGCCGCCAGCGGTGCCGCCGTCCGGGAATCCCTCATCCGCTTGCTCACTGGCCTGCAGGATGGATCCGACTGGACGGTTGCTGTGGTCTTTGACGGAAAGGGCGTGAAGGCGACCGAGGCAGAGGAGCCGCTGGCCATCAAGGTGTTCTATTCCAAATCCGGGCAGACCGCCGACGAGATCATCGAGCGCCTCGCCGCCAAGTATGCGAGGGACTGCGATGTGACGGTGGCCACCGACGACCATCTGGAGCGGCTCACGGTCGAGTCGTTTGGAGCGGTCTCGATTTCTTCGCGTCAGCTTCAGTCCGAGATCGCTTCGGCCGGGGAAGCTGTGCAGGAGGCCATCCGCCAGCTCAAGCGGCGCTGATCCTGTAGCGGCCCTTGTGTCAAGGGCCGGATCCCCTTGAGGCAGGCAGTTGGCGCAACCGCCTCCGGCACAGCCGCCTCACTCAATCGTTTCTGTTGTGCAGCAACGCTGCGTTGCATTCCCCAGGGGCGGTGATATGATGGGGGCTTTCCCATGAGACCTGACAAGTTCACCGCCAAGATGCAGGAGGCGCTGAATGCGGCGCTCGACCTGGCCTCCAAGAACGACAACCCCGAGATCACTACCGAGCATTTTCTGCTGGCCCTGGTCGAGCAGAGCGATGGCCTTGCGCGCCCGCTGCTGGAGAAGCTTGGCGTGTCGGCTCCCTCGCTGGAATCCCGCCTGCGCGATGCCATCGCCGGGTTTCCCCATGCCCGGGGCGGAACCCAGCCCCAGCTCTCGAACGAGCTGCGCAAGACCCTCGATGCAGCCGAGGGCGAGATGGCCAAGCTCAAGGACGAGTTTCTCAGCGCCGAACACTTCCTCATCGCGCTCCTCGGCTCGGGCTCGACCGCGGCCCGGCTACTCAAGGAGAGCGGCGTCACGCGCGACCGCCTGATGAAGGCCCTTGTGGAGATCCGGGGCAACCAGCGGGTCACCGACCAGGACCCTGAGGGCAAATACCAGACGCTGGAGAAATACGGACGCGATCTGACCGAGCTCGCCCGCAAGGGGAAAATCGACCCGGTGATCGGCCGCGACGAGGAGATCCGCCGCACGATGCAGGTCCTCTCGCGACGCACAAAAAACAACCCGGTCCTCATCGGGGAGCCCGGCGTCGGCAAGACGGCGATCGTCGAAGGACTCGCCCGGCGGATCGTCAGCGGCGATGTCCCCGAATCCCTCAAAAACAAACGACTGGTCGCGATGGATATCGGCTCGATGGTCGCTGGCGCGAAATTCCGGGGTGAGTTCGAAGACCGCCTCAAGGCTTTTCTCAAAGAAGTCACGGCGAGCGAAGGCGAAGTCATCCTCTTCATCGACGAGCTCCACACGATCGTCGGAGCCGGGGCGGCCGAGGGCTCGATGGATGCCTCGAACCTCCTCAAACCCCAGCTCGCCCGCGGTGAACTCCGCACGATCGGAGCCACCACCCTCGACGAGTATCGCAAATACATCGAAAAGGACGCCGCCCTCGAGCGGCGGTTCCAGCCTGTGATGGTCAATGAGCCAAGCGTGGAGGACACGATCGCGATCCTCCGCGGCCTCAAGGAACGATACGAGGTCCACCATGGCGTTCGGATTCAGGATGCCGCTCTCGTGGCCGCCGCCATCCTCAGCCACCGCTACATCAGCGACCGCTTCCTGCCGGACAAAGCCGTTGACCTGATCGACGAGGCTGCCTCGCGCCTCAAGATCGAGCTCGACTCGATGCCGACGGAAATCGACCAGCTCGAACGCCAGATCATGCAATTCGAGATGGAGCGCACCGCCTTGAAAAAAGAGAAGGATGCCGCCAGCCGCGACCGCCTCGCCAAAATTGAAAAGGAACTCGCCGACATCAAGGAGAACGCCGGCCAGCTCAAAGCCCGCTGGCTCAAAGAAAAAGAGGAGCACGGGAAATCGCGCAAGCTCGCCGAGGAGATCGAGCAGGCCAAGGAGGACCTCGAACGCGCCCAGCGCCAGGGCGACCTCCAGCGCGCCAGCGAGATCCAATACGGCCGCCTCCCCGAGCTCCAGCGCCACCTCGACGAATCCCTCCAGCACGACGGCTCGACCTTGATCCAGGAAGAGGTCACCGAGGAGGACATCGCCAAGGTCGTTGCCTCCTGGACCGGGATCCCCGTCTCCCGCCTCCAGGAAGGCGAACGCGCCAAACTCGTCAAAATGGAGGAGCGCCTCATGGAACGCGTCGTCGGCCAGCAGCAGGCGATCCGCGCCGTCTCAAATGCCGTCCGCCGTGCCCGCGCCGGGCTGCAGGATGAAAACCGCCCGATCGGCTCCTTCCTCTTCCTCGGCCCCACCGGTGTCGGCAAGACCGAACTTTCCAAAGCACTCGCCGAATTCCTCTTCGACGACGAGGGGGCAATCATCCGCCTCGACATGTCGGAATACATGGAGAAGCACACCGTCGCCCGCCTGATCGGCGCACCTCCGGGGTATGTCGGCTACGAGGAAGGTGGCCAGCTCAGCGAGGCCGTGCGCCGCAAACCGTATTCCGTCATCCTTTTCGACGAGGTGGAAAAAGCCCACCACGATGTCTTCAATGTCCTCCTCCAGGTCCTTGACGACGGACGCATCACCGACGGCCAGGGGCGCACGGTCGATTTCAAGAACTCCGTAATCATCCTCACCTCAAATATCGGCAGCCAGTTCATCATGGAGGACCTCGAGGTCGAGGAGCGCAACCGACGGGTCATGGAGGCCCTCCGGGGGCACTTCCGGCCCGAGTTCCTCAACCGGATCGATGAGATCATCATCTTCGACCGCCTCGATGACAAACAGATCACCCGCATCGTGGACATCCAGCTCCGGCGGCTCCTCGAGCGCCTCGAGAAACAGAATATCCACCTCTCGCTGACGGACGCCGCCAAAGCTCACCTCTCCCGCGAAGGCTACGACCCGGCCTACGGCGCACGCCCCCTCAAACGCGTCATCCAAAAAGAAATCCTCGACCCGCTCAGCCTCGAAATCCTCGACGGACATTTCGCCGACGGCGACAAAATCCAAGGCGACCTGGAAAAAGGAAAACTCTCCTTCTCAAAAGCCTGAGCGCAGAGCGGTGGTGGCCGAACTGGAACTGATGCCGACGCCGCAGCAGCGAAGTGGTGGCCCGTGCTGACGCGCTTGATGAACAATCCGTTTTTCGCGATCGGCTTCGGCGGACGCATCGCCTTCTCGAGCGTATGATCCTAAATGGTAAAATGGGCGCGGCAGTTTGGTGTTGAGGTTGTCCACAGCGCGACCGGGGTGTTTTGGCGAAGATTTAAGACCGCCATCAGCTACTCAGGATCAACATGGTCTCAGAATTATTTGCTTGGAACAGGACTCTCCCTTCTGGATCGTGGCCGTGATGCACATGAAGCGCAAACCCTCTTGCTGGAAAGAGAGGCGGCAATGAACCAAAGTCGGGACTTTGCAAGGACTGCATATTTCTGCTGCGGGCCGAAGCCCGCCAAATAAGCTGCCTGATACCATGATCGCTGTCATCGTTCCCGTCTGCGCTGCCTGCCTGTATTCGCTTGGCTCGTTTGGCATGAAGCGGGCGATGGACCGCAAAGCTTCCTCCTGGCGGGTCCTGCTGGTTTCGAATATCGTTCTCGCGCTCTGGGCGATTCCGTTGCTTTTTGTCTTTCCCGGCCGGTGGGATGCTACCGGGTTCGTCGCCGCTCTTGTGGCCGGAGCCGCCCTATTCGCCGGGCGGGTCTTCTCGGTGAAGGCCCTGGAAATCGGGGATCTCTCGGTGGTTGTTCCGCTGTTGGGCATGAAGACCCTCTGCGTGGCGATTGGGTCGATCCTTGTCGGTGCCTCCTCGATCAGCGTGAAGCTGATTATTGCCGCCGCACTGGCTTCGGCCGGCGTGGCCCTTCTCCAGCGCGGCCCGAAAACCGCCGCCCGTGCGATGCGCAAGGCAATCCTCTTCGCCTTTATTTCCAGCGTTCTTTTTGCCGTCACCGATGTGGCGGTGCAGGGTTACGCCAAGACGCTGGGCATCGGGCTTTTCCAGCCGGTGATGCTTGGAACCGTCTGCCTGCTCCTCCCCCTGCTCGGACGTCCAGCCCCGGCACCGCCTGAGGCCCTCAAGCCCCTGCTCGCAGGTTCGGCTGTGATGGGATTCCAAACGACGCTCGTCATCATGACGATCGGCCTCACAGGCCAGGCCACGCTCGTCAACATCATCTACTCGACCCGCTCGCTGTGGAGCGTTGCCGTGGACCGGCTCTCCGGTGGAAAAGGAGCCAAAGAGTTCCTCCTCCAGCGCTCGCTGGGGGCGCTTCTGCTCACTGCGGCTGTCGTCCTCGCCCTCTGGCGGTAAAATTTTGACAGTCAGGCGACCGCACCTCCCGTGCAGGAGCCGTCACGGTAGCCCTCCTGCAGGTAGCTTGCGTAGCCGGCCCCTCCCTGGGCTGCAACAGCCACGGTGAAGGCCTCGCGCTCGGGGGCTGTCATCGGGGTCTTGGAGGAAGCCAGCGCGGCCTGGTCCACATAGTCGTATTTGTCCATCCCGATGAGTTGGGTGCAGACCTGCGGATAGCTCAGGCTGTAGCGCAGGACGGTTTCGGGGTTGACGAGGCCGTGCAGGTAGGCGCGCTTGCTTCCGCCGAATCCCTTCATGCCCAGCACGGCAACGTTGCGCTTCACAAGCTCAGGCATCACGACCTCTTCAAATTTGCGCGAGCTGAGCGCTCCGAGAGCGGAGACAGGCATGAGCGAGGCATCGAATTCGTATCCGCCCTGCAGCATCTTCAAGTGGGCCTCGGGATCCGAGTGCCCGGTGAAGCCCGTGTAGCGCACCTTGCCCTGCTTTTTGGCCAGTTCGAGCGCTTCGATGACCCCGCCGGGACCATAGGCCTTCTCGACCTCGGCGTCATTTTCCAGTTGGTGGATCATCCAGAGGTCGAGGTGGTCGGTCCCCAACCTGGTCAGCGACTGCTCGAGCATCTTCATCGCCCCCTCTTTTCCTCCGACCGGTAGCGGCTTGCCGTGCGTGCATACCTTGGTCATCAGAAAAACTTTGTCCCTCCACCCATCAGCCAGCGCGTAGCCCATCCACTCCTCCGCTTTTCCTCCGATATAATCCCACGCGTTGTCAAAAAATGTGATCCCGAGATCGATGGCGTGGCGGGCGATCCGGCGGGCTTCCTCAATGCTTGCCGACTGGCCAAGCGTCTGACCTCCCAAACCGACGACGCTCACCATCTCGTCATGCCGGCCGAATTTCCGCTTCGGAACCGACAGCGATTCCGCCCGCGCCGGGGCAGGCAAACCCACAAAAGGAGTCGCTCCGATCACTCCAACAACCGTCCGTAAAAAACCGCGCCGTGTCGCTTTCATCGGAGGAATCTGGATCAGCGATGGCCAAAGGTCAAATGCGGGTTAGAGGGGCTTGGTTGAGGTAACGAGGAGGGTTTGGAAGTGGGGGGCCTCGGTATCGCGCGAGACGATGGAGGAGGTGGTCTTTGCAAAGCCTGCCTTTTTCAGCATCTGGTGGAGCTCGATCGCGGAGAATCCGAGCCAAACGTGGGCATAGAGCTCGCGGGCCTGCTCGTAGCTGTGGGCCGCAAGGTCGAGGATGACGATGCGTCCCCCGGGCTTGAGGATTCTTGCGGCGGCGGCCAGGGCCCGTGCGGGATTCGGCACATGGTGGAGGACCTGGCTGAAGAGGACCAGATCCACCGAGCGCGAATCCACCGGGGGATCCTCGACATCGCCGAGACGGTATTCGAGGTTCTGGAACCCGTGCTCCCGCGCGAGGGAGCTGCCGAACTCGACCATCTTTTCCGAGTTGTCCACCGCGATGACCTTTTTTGCGGTGCGGGCCATCAACTGCGCGAGAGTCCCCTCGCCGGCTCCGAAATCGGCAATCACCATCGGCGGCAGCAGCCCGAGGAGGGCGTGGGCCAGCGCCTCCCAGGAACGTCCCGGCACGTAAACGCGGCCGAATCGTCCCGCCAGCTTGTTGAAGTATTCCGCCGCGCGGTCTTTGCGCCTGCGCATCGTCAGCCCGAGCGCCGCGCGGTCGCGCCCGGCCTCCGCAATATCGCTGCGGGCCGAATCCAGGATCGCCCGCACCACCACGGCCTGCTCGCCCTTCGCCGAGTAGTAGATGTTCTTTCCGACCCGGCGGTCGTGCGCAAGCCCCTCCCGCTTGAGCTGGCCGACGCTCGCAGAGATCCGGGACTGCGCCATCCCGAGGATCTCCTGTAGCTCGGCCACCGTCAGCTCCTCCTCCACCAGCAGCATCAGCAGCCGCAGACGCGTCGAATCCGAGAGCACACGCAAAAAATTTATTGTTGACGCCATGAAACCTATGAATACATTCGAATATCTCAATACGTAAAGCTTCACCTTTAACAAATACCTTTTTATGTCCCGTCGTTATATTTTCTCTTCCGAATCCGTTGGCGAAGGCCACCCCGACAAAGTTTGTGATACGATCTCCGATGCGATCCTTGACGCGTGCCTCACGTTGGACCGCACAAGCCGTGTGGCGTGTGAGACCTTCGTGAAAAGCAACACCGTGGTCGTGGGCGGCGAGATCACCGTGCCGAAGCTCAAGGGGGCCTCGCTCGATTCCGCGCTCAACATCGGCAAGATCATCCGCGAGGCAATCCGGGAGATTGGCTACGTGAATGATGACGATGTCTTTCATGCGGATCGCGTGTTTATCAATAATTTGCTCACCAGCCAGAGCCCCGACATTGCGCAGGGCGTTGATGCCAAGGCCGCGGAAGGCAAGGCCCACGAGGAGCAGGGAGCCGGCGACCAAGGCCTCATGTTTGGATATGCCTGCAACGAAACCCCCGAGCTCATGCCCGCTCCAATCATGTTTGCCCACCGCCTCGGCCGCGAACTCACCAGCATCCGCAAGAGCGGCAAGGTGAAGTGGCTCCGCCCGGACGCCAAGAGCCAGGTCTCCGTGCTCTATCAGGACGGCCGCCCGGTGCGGGTGACAAACGTCGTCATCTCGACCCAGCACACGGAAAACGTGAAAAACGAGGAGATCCGCCGCTTTCTGATCAACAACGTGATCCGCAAGGTGATCCCGAAGAACTTTCTCGACGCGACCACGGAATTCCTGATCAACCCGACCGGACGGTTCGTTGTTGGCGGCCCTCAGGGGGATTCCGGGCTGACCGGGCGCAAGATCATCGTCGATACCTATGGCGGCATGGGGCGTCACGGCGGCGGAGCCTTTTCCGGAAAAGATCCTTCGAAGGTGGACCGCAGCGCGGCCTACATGGGTCGTTGGGTGGCGAAGAATGTCGTCGCCGCCGGCCTCGCCGAGCGCTGCGAAGTCCAGTTTGCCTACGCGATCGGTCACCCGAATCCGGTCAGCATACACATCGACACCTTCGGCACCCACAAGGTGGACGAGCAAAAAATTGAGAAGGCCGTCACGTCGGTGTTCAGCTTCAAGCCGGCCGACATCGTGAAGCAGCTCAACCTGCTGCGCCCGATCTATTCCCGCACGACCAACTACGGCCACTTCGGAAAAGACGACCCGTATATCACCTGGGAACGCACCGACAAAGCCTCCGCGTTGAAGAAGGCAGTCAAATAATTTTTATGAAAAAATCCCGCACCGCCACACCGGCCGCCGTCCTGGCGGAAGTTACCGCCGCCACCGCCAACCTTGCCAAATACTCCGCCGCCACGCCGTCGGGGAAAGACTACATTGTTGCCGACATCGCTCTTGCCGGGTGGGGCCGCAAGGAGATCAGCGTCGCCGAGCACGAGATGCCGGGCCTGGTTTCCGTTCGCAAAAAATATGCGAAGCAGCAGCCGCTGAAGGGGGTTCGGATTACCGGATCGCTGCACATGACGATCCAGACAGCGGTGCTCATTGAGACGCTGGCGGCCCTCGGGGCTACGATCCGCTGGGCGAGCTGCAATATTTTTTCGACCCAGGACCACGCTGCGGCTGCGATCGCCGCGACGGGCGTCCCGGTCTTTGCCTGGAAGGGCGAGACGCTGGAAGAGTATTGGGAGCTGACGCTGAAAGCGATCACGTTCCCCGGTCAGCTCGGCCCGCAGCTTGTGGTGGACGACGGCGGAGACGTCACGCTCCTCATCCACAAGGGCGTCGAGCTTGAGAAGGGCAGCAAATGGGCCTACCAGCCTGCGGAGAACCACGAGGTCTCCGTCGTGAAGGCCCTCCTCCGTCGCGTCGCCAAAGAGCGTCCCGGCTTTTGGACGAAGATGGCCAAAGCGTGGAAGGGCGTCTCGGAAGAGACAACGACCGGTGTGCATCGCCTCTACCAGCTCGCCGAGGCCAAACAGCTTCTCGTGCCCGCCATCAATGTGAATGATTCGGTCACCAAGTCGAAGTTCGACAACCTCTACGGCTGCCGCGAATCGCTCGCCGACGGTCTGAAGCGCGCGACCGACGTGATGATCGCCGGCAAGGTGGCGGTTGTCTGCGGCTACGGCGACGTCGGCAAGGGCAGCGCCCACTCGCTCCGCGCCTACGGAGCCCGGGTTGTCGTGACGGAAGTGGATCCCATCAATGCCCTCCAGGCCGCGATGGAAGGCTTCGAAGTCAACACCGTGGAGAGCACGCTCGGGGTCGGGGACATCTATGTCACGACGACTGGAAACAAGGACATCATCACCCTCGATCACATGCTGGCGATGAAGGATCAGGCCATCGTCTGCAACATCGGCCACTTCGACAACGAGATCCAGGTGGACCGTTTGAAGAATCACAAAGGTGTCCGACTTGAAACGATCAAGCCCCAGTATGATCGATACTACCTGCCCGGCGGGAAGAAGAGCATCTACATGCTTGCCGAGGGACGCCTCGTGAATCTCGGCTGCGCCACCGGCCACCCGAGCTTCGTGATGTCAAACTCGTTCACCAACCAGACGCTCGCTCAGATCGACCTCTGGCAGAACAAGGACAAATACAAGAAGACCGTGTATCGCCTGCCCAAGAAGCTCGACGAGGAAGTCGCCCGTCTCCACCTGGAGAAGATCGGCGTCGTTCTCACCAAGCTGACCAAGGATCAAGCCGACTACCTCGGCGTGCCGAAGGAAGGCCCCTACAAGCCCGAGCACTACCGGTATTAGTGGATGATCGTTGAGGGTTGAAGGAGGACCAGCGCCGATCCCTCAACTCCGTTTTTCACCGGACGCATCTTTCCCGGAGACAGGCTGCACCGGATGGTGTAGTCATCCCGCATGCTTGAAGATACCTATGAGGATATTCTAGGGAAGGCGTGCGTGGGGCTGGGGATGTCGCCGGGGCGGTTTCCGAACGCTTTTCTGCCGCCCCCCAACGAGGAGGCGGTCCGCCAGGCGGCCGGGGAGCTGGGACTGGATGCCGACGCGCTGATCCGGATCGCCAAAGGCAGCTATGAGCCCGAGGCTGGTCCAGTTCCGGAGGGCTTGGCGGTTTTTGCCACGCCGTTCGGGGACATGATCGTGAACTCGTTTCTGGTGTGGGATCCGGCCAGCTGCTCGGCGGCAGCCTTCGATACCGGGACGGACTGCGACGGGATGCTGGACCTCGCAAAAGAGAAGGGGCTTCGCATGGAGCACGTTTTCATCACGCACACCCACGGAGACCACATCTACGACCTCGACCGCCTGCTGGAGAAATCCGGCGCGAAAGCCTGGACCGGGGAGCCGGTGCAGGGCGCGGAGACATTTGATCCCGGAAGGGAATTTTCCATCGGCTCGCTGAAGGTCTCCACGCGGGAGACGAGCGGGCATTCTCCGCGTGCGATCACATATGTGGTCGAGGGCCTGGAGCGCCGTCTCGCGGTCGTGGGCGACGCGCTGTTTGCCGGTTCGATGGGAGGCCCGAAGATCTCCTATGCCGAGGGCCTGCGCTCCTTGCGGGAAAAAATCCTTTCGCTTCCGGGAGACACACTGCTGTGCCCCGGTCACGGCCCGCTCACAACCGTTGATCTGGAGATCGCGAACAACCCGTTCTATCCGGCAGCTTCTATCCGGTGAGTCCGGCGTTGGAAGGCCGGCCGAATAAGAACAGCACCTTTTCGGCCATTGTTCCGTTGCTGGTGCTGGCGGCGCCGATGCTTGTCGGACAGGCCGGGCAGGTTCTTCTCCAGATCACGGATACCTTCATGGTCGGCCGGCTGGGCCCCGTGCCGCTCGCGGGGGCCGCGCTCGCCGGGAACTTCATCATGTTTGCCCTGTATTTTGCCTACGGCTCGCTGGGCGCCGTGGCTCCCCGGATCGGCCAGGCGTTCGGCGCGGGAGATGAGTTGGGCGTCGGGGCCGCCTCCCGTGCAGGGTTGATCCTCGCCATCCGGCTCGGGCTGTTCGTGGCCTTCTGCCTCGCCGGGGTGGTTCCCCTGCTCGGGCACATTGGCCAGCCTCCGGAAGTTGTCGCGGTCACGGGCACCTATCTTTTCCTGCTCGCCGCCTCGATGCCCGGAGCCCTCGCCACTCTGGTGCTCGGACAAACCGCCGAGGCGGTCAACCGGCCGTGGCCGGTCGTCATCTTCATGGCGGCCGCCCTTCTCCTCAATGCGGCGCTGAACTACCTCCTGATCTTCGGGCATTTCGGGTTTCCGGAAATGGGCCTCGCAGGTGCCGGGTTGGCGACGTTGATCGCCCGTACGCTTCAGGCCCTTGCGATGGCGGCCTGGGTTTGGCGCGACCGCGGCATGGGGGCGTTTGCTGTCTTTCGTCGCAAGACGGACCGCACGCTGTTTCGCTCGCTCTTTCGCGATGGTCTGCCCGTGGCGGGGCAGGATGTCCTCGAAGGAGGTTCGTTTGCCGTTGGATCCCTGATGATGGGGTGGGTGGGAACAACCGCCCTGGCGGCGAATCAGGTGACGATCACTATCGGCTCGCTGGCCTGGATGTTTCCGGTTTCTCTTTCGATGGCCGTCGGCGTGCGCGTGGCCCAGGCGATCGGGGCCGGTGACATGCCTGGAGCGAGGCGGGCCGGCCTCACCGGCATCATTGTCGGGAGCGGGCTTATGGCGATTTGTGCCGTGATCTACGTTCTCTTCGGGCGCGCTTTCGCCGGCTTTTTTACGAGCGACAAAGAGGTCGCTGCGCTGGCGGGAACCCTTGTCACCATCGCGGGGGTTTATCAGATCTCAGATGCCATCCAATCAGTGAGCCTGGGTGCCCTGCGCGGATTGCTCGACAACCGGATCCCTCTCATTGCCAACGCGGTCTGTTACTGGGGACTGAGCCTGCCCACGGTCTACCTGCTGACGTTTCCCCTCGGAATGGGTGCCGTGGGAATCTGGCTCGGATACCTGCCATGGATGGCGTTGACCGGCATCTTCTTTTTGTGGAGATTTCTCGGCAGGACCCGCGCGGCGGAGCCTCGAACACCATGGTGACTTTGCTCTCCCATTCCCGTTTGAAATTGGCAGGAGTCATCCTGGCTTGGGCCCTCATCGCCTTGCTTTTTTGGAGAGCGATCGTGTGGCTGGCAGCGGCGGCCATGGTCCGCGAGCAGGTGACCCATGCGGCGGTGGTCCTGATTTTTGGGCTGGTCTTTCTCCTGCGCGATCGCCCGGGAGGGAACCCGCTTGCGCTCTCCTTCGGCCCGCGCGCCAGGCTATTTTACGTGGGTGCCTGCGGATGCGCAGCATTTGCTGGGCTCCTTCAGGAACCCGCCTTCATGCTTTTTGGACTGGGCTTTCTTGCCGGGGCAATCCTTCTCTTTGTGCTCGGCGATGTCGTGTTCCAGGTGGCTCTCGGATTCAGCCTGGCGTTTGCTGGCTTCACAATGGTGTCTGTGATTTTTCCGTTGGCCGACTGGCCGCTGCGCGTTTTTGCGGGGAACACGGCGGGGTGGTTTTTCGGCCTGCTGGGACATCCGGTAGAGCTGGAGTTTGCGCGTGACCCGGCACGGTTGCTCCTCGTCTCTGCGGGCCGAGGCTTTGTCGTGGCCCCGGAATGCAACGGCTTTGGCATCATCAGCGGCTGCCTCCTTCTGGCCGTGCTGTTGGTCTTCAGCCGCCGCCTGCGCTGGCTGGACAAAATTCTTATTGTTATCCTTTCGCCCCTGATCGGTCTGTTCTCCAATGCGCTCCGGATTTTTTTCATCGTCCTACTCGCCCCCCTTGCCGGAGACCACTACTTCGTGATGCATGAGGCCGTCGGAATTGTGCTGTTTTTCGGGACGCTGATTTTTCTCTGGTGGCTGGTGGATGGCCTGCCGGAGCGGGGTCGCCGGAACTCGGGGACTTGGCCGGGTTAAATTCGCGGGAGGGTGGTCCGGAGGATCTCGATCAGGCTTGCTGCGGAGGTGCGTCCGGTGGCCGTGACCTCCTCGTGGGAAAGGGGTTGTCCGGAGAGGCCCGCTCCCCAGTTGGTCAGGCAGGAAAACGCGGCGACTTCAAGGCCGAGTGCGCGGGCCTGGATCGCCTCGGGCACGGTGGACATCCCGACCGCGTCGGCCCCGAGGTGCCGGAGCATGCGGATCTCGGCCGGCGTTTCATACTGGGGGCCGTTGACGGCGGCATAGACCCCCTCGTGAAGGGAGTGGCCGCAGGTGCTTGCAGCGGCATGGAAGGCCTCGCGGAGCCGGCGGCTATAAACCTCTGTCATATCCACAAAATGGGGGCCGCCAGCCAAAGGGCTCCTGCCTGTGAGGTTGATGTGGTCGTTAAGAATCATCCACGAACCCGGCGCAAAGTCCGGGTTGAGCGAACCGGCGGCGTTCGTGAGGACAAGAGTTTTCACGCCAACCTCATGGAAGAGGTGAACCATTTTCACCACCTCCTGAGGATCCCAGCCCTCGTAGAGGTGGACGCGGCCTTTCGCGACGAGAAGGGGCGCCCCTGAGAGGTCGGCAACGAGGAGGCGCCCCGCGTGGCCGGGAACCTTCGACTCGGGAAGCCCCAGCTCGCCATAGCCGAAGGACCCCTTGATTTCGAGCGAGTCGGCAAACGGTCCCAGCCCGGAGCCCAGCACGACGGCCGTCCTTGCGCCGCACCCGACGAGCATCGGTGGGATTTTCACTTGCTGAGCCTCCGGTACAGCCAGTCGAGGCGGGGAACTTCGATGCCGGCTGCTTTGGCCCGGCGGAGCGGTTCGCCCCAGATCGGCTCGATTTCGAGGGGATTGCCGGCGCGGAAATCGACGAGGGTGGAGGGCAGGTAGGCCCCCATCGGGCGGGTGCGATCGATCTGGTGCCTGGCGTAGGAGGCCGGGATGTCGTGGCCTTCAGCCGATGCGATCGCCCGGACTTCGTCCATGAGTTTCTGGCACATCGCGAGCAGCCCGGGGTCGGAGAGCACGCGGTCAACAGCGCAATTTTCAATCGTGCAGAGTCCGTTGAAGGGGACGTTCCAGACCAACTTGCGCCAGCGCTCCCCCGCGAGGTCCTCCGCCAGATGCGTCTCGATCCCCACGTCGATAAAGTCCGCCACAAGCTGACGGGTTCGCTCACGGGAGGGACGGCCGAATTCGCCGAGGGAAAGCGTTCCGTGCCCAACGTGGTTGACCTCGACCGGATTCCGCCGCGTCAGGCAGACGAAGCAAAGGCCACCCAAGATGCGGTGCTCACCAAAGTGCGAGGCGAGGAACTCCTCGTTGCCCAGCCCGTTTTGCAACGTCAAGATCCAGGTTTTTTCTCCGAGCAGGGGCGAAATCAAAGCGGGGAGCGCCGGGTTGGAAGTCGACTTCACCGCGACAATCACCCCGTCGCAGGGACCGATCTCGTGAGGTTCGGAAGCTACCTGCGGTGCCGGAATGTGAAGAGGGTGCTCGGCCGAGTGGATCCGGATCCCGGAAACAAGGGCGGCTTCGAACCCCGAGCGCATGAGGAAATGGATGTTTCCACCGCGCGAGGCGAGGGCGGCCCCGTAGAAGAGCCCGATCGAGCCGGCACCGACGACCGCGATTTTCATGACACCCTACTCCCCCAGCCTCTTGCCAGGCATGAGATAGTTCACCGCGTAATCACGGACAGCCTCTTCGAGCGGAGTGGTCGGCGCGGAGTATCCGGTCGCACGAATCTTCGAGATGTCCGCACAGGTGTGGTATTGATATTGGTCCCGGATGTTTTCGGGCATGTCGATGAACGAAATCTTCGGCGGAAGCCCGAGGGCGGAAAAGAGCCCGCTGGCAAGATCCACCCACGTGCGCGCGACGCCGGAGCCAACGTTGAAAAGTCCGCCCTCATCCTCCACCTCCGCCAGGTGAAGCGTCATATTCACAGCGTCCTTCACGTAGATGAAATCCCGCATCTGGCAGCCGTCGGCGTAGTCCGGGCGGTGGCTCTTAAAAAGCCGAATCTCCCCAGTGGAGCGGATCTGCTCGTAGGCTTTGCAAACCAGGCTGCGCATGTCGCCCTTGTGATATTCGTTCGGGCCAAAGACATTGAAGTATTTAATACCCACGATGTCGGAGAGGAACTCCTCGCGCCAGGCGAAGAGGTCAAAAAGTTGCTTCGAATACCCGTAGAGGTTCAGCGGACGGAACACGCGGAGGTCCTCGGTGTGGTCGTCCATGCCGACCGAGCCGTCCCCGTAGGTCGCAGCGGACGAGGCGTAAACAAACCGGGCCCCGGTCGACAGCGCCCAGCGGCAAAGCGATTTCGTGTAAGCGTAATTGTTTTTGAGCACGTAGGCTGCGTCGGTGACTGTCGTTGCACTGCAAGCCCCGAGATGGAAAACCGCCGCAAATTTTCCAAAGTGCTCTGGGTCCCGCTTGACCTCGTCCAGGAATTTATCGGCCGGAACGTAATCCTCAAAATCCAGCGGCAGGAGGTTCTTCCATTTTTCGTCCTCGCCGAGGAAATCGGTGACCACGATCTGGGCGATATTGCGACGGTTGAGCTCATGAACCAAGGCGCTGCCGATGAAGCCGCCTGCGCCGGTGACAAGGATGCGGGCCTTTTCGTGGAGGAGCGAATCGCGGGGAGCGGGGGCCTTTGATCGCATGGAGCGTCCGCCGGGTTTGTAGGGTCCTTCTTTCACTCAGCGAAGCTTGATGCCGAGATCCTCGAAGGTTTCGTCGAAGAGGGCGGTTTTCGGGCCGAAGATGTATTTGGCACCCTTGACATATTCGATCGCCTTGGCGTTGTTGCCGTTCTTCGACTCCCAGGCAGCCTGCGCGTAATACCACGCTGGCGTCTCGCCCGGGTATTTGATGCTCTTGAGCGTCTTTGTGGCAGCCTCCTTGTCCCCGAGCTGCAGCTCGCAGAGAAAGACCTTGAACTGGAGAAGCTCGTTGCGGGGATCGGTCTTCTGCATCGCTTCAAAATACTCCAGCGCCTCCGCATAACGCCGCTGCAGGAAGAGCAGCTCCCCGATATTGAACTTCGCCGGGAAAAAATCCGGCTGCTTGGCGAGCGCCCTCTTGAAGCAATCTTCCGCCGGAGCGAACTCCTTCTTCTTGGTATAAGCCGCCCCGAGGAGGTTGAGGATAAATGGGTCCTCCGGCATCGCCGCATCCACCTTTTTCAGCTTCTCCAGTGCGTCGTCGAATTTCTTGCCGTCGAAATCGGCGAGAGCCCCCTGGATAAGCACCTTGTTTTCGCGGGATGCAGCGGCGAGCGACGAAGGGGCCTGTGCAAACGCCATGGGGGCCAGCGCACAGACGATCGCAAAGAGAAAGGATGTGGTTTTCAAAGTAGGCAAAGTATGCCGTGTCCCCCCTGCCCGGTCAACCGGCAATGAATGCCCGCGCGTTCCTCCTTGCCAATCAGGCCCATCCCACTATCTTCCTTCCCCTCATCTATGAATATTTCCGACCTATTGATTCTGGCCCAGGCGGCGGCTCCGGCCCAGCAGCCAAACCTCCTCGTCTCGATGATGCCCCTCGTTTTCATCTTCGTGATCTTTTATTTCCTCCTCATCCGCCCCCAGCAGAAGAAGCAAAAGGAGCACGAAAAACTCGTCAAATCCGTGAAAACGGGCGACCAGGTGGTGACGAGTGCCGGGATTCACGGCACGGTTTCAAACGTGAAAGACGCGACGGTCATCATCAAAATTGCGGACAACGTCAAAGTGGAGTTCGATCGCGCGTCGATCGCCGCCGTTGAGAAGTCCGCCGACGCCTGACCTGCTTCGAACCTCTTCCACGGCCGCTCCGGCCGCGTCCCAAACACCCACGATGTCTCCCGCTCTCACGTTCACTTTTGGCCTGGTCCTGCTCTGCCTTTTTGGTTGGTATTTCGCCACCGAACTCGCTCCCCGCAAGCGCTGGCTCGGGCTCATCCTCACGGTGTTCCTCACCGCGTTCTGCCTCCAGCAGGTCTGGCCGCCCGGTGAAAAAATCCGCCTCGGCCTCGACCTCCAGGGCGGCACATCGTTCCTGATCCGCCTCATTCCGCAGACGGATGCCGGCATCACGAAGGACCTCCTGGACCAGGCGGTTGAGGTGATCCGCAAGCGCGTGGACCAATATGGTGTCAGCGAGCCGGTCATCAGCCCGCAGGGCACGGACCGCATTCTGGTCCAGATCGCCGGACTCGATGCCAAGCAGACCGAGGAGGCCAAAGCCCAGCTCCAGCGCGTGGCCAAGCTGGAGTTCGCCATGGTGGATGACGGTGGCCCCGGCCGTGTGGCTCGCGTCCTATCCGGCGAGGAAATCATGCCGCCCGCCTACGTCCTGAAGCCCTACAAACCGGGTAAAGAAGCCAAGGAGGACACGCAGATCCTCGTCACCCGTCGCCCGGTTCTGACCGGCGATCACGTGACGTCGGCCATGGCCTACTTCAACACCCAGGGCTACGGGGTTTCCCTGGAGCTCGACTCCGAGGGCGCAAAAATTTTTGATGAGGTGGCGGCGCAAAACAAGGGGCGCCAGATGGCGATCCTTCTGGACGGAGAGGTCCTTTCAGCTCCGACGCTTCAGAGCGACTACTACGGCGGCCGGGCCCAGATATCGGGCAACTTCAGCGACAAGGAGGCCCGTGACCTTGCTAGCGCCCTTGAGAACCCGCTGCGCGTTCCGGTCCAGATCGAGGAAAGTCGCAGCGTCTCGCCCACGCTCGGCGCGGACTCCATCCGCAGCGGCGTGATGGCAGGCGTAGTCGGTCTCGTGATCGTGATGGTCTTTGTCCTTCTCTACTACCGATTCGCGGGCGTGGTGGCGGTGGCCGGACTTGTCATCAACATCGTGATCCTCTTCGGAGCGATGGCGATGTTCAATTTTACGCTCACCCTGCCGGGCATCGCCGGCATCATCCTCACAATTGGCATGGCAGTGGATGCCAACGTTCTCATCTACGAGCGGCTTCGCGAGGAGCTCGCCGCCGGCAAGTCGCTTCCGGCGGCGATCAACGGGGCCTACGACAAGGCGTTCAGCGCCATCTTCGACGCCAATGCCACGACGCTCATCACCGCCATCATCCTCTTCTGGCAGGCCTCTGGGTCGGTGCGCGGGTTTGCCGTGACCCTCACGCTCGGCATCATCGCCTCGATGTTCTCCGCCCTGCTGTTCACCCGCACCTCCTTCCGATGGTTCGTGGACAAGGGCGGCCTCAAGCGGCTCACGATGGTCGACCTGATCCCCAAGCATCACTTCGACTTCCTCGGGAAGCGCCGGCTGGCCGTCGTCCTCTCGATCCTTCTCATTGGAGGCTCGGCTGCCATCTTCGCGGCGCGTGGTGAGAAAAACTTCGGCATCGATTTCCGGGGTGGTGACCTGCTGATCATTTCGTCCAGCCGGCCGGTCTCCGTGGGGGAGGCCCGCAAAGCCGTTAACGACCCGGCAGTTGTCATCCAGCTGGAGCGCGAGGGCACGAAGAACCTGCTTACCTTCCGCAGCCCGCAGGGAACCTCCGGGGAGGTGCTGGCAAAACTTCAGGTGGCCCTGCCGAATGAGGGCATCACGTCCGTCGGGCAGGACACAGTCGGGGCACTCATCGGAATGGAGTTCGCCAAGCGTGCCCTCTGGGCCCTCGGTCTGGGCATGCTGGCCATCTTCATCTACGTCACGCTCCGCTTTGAGTTTTCCTTTGCGCTCGGCGCGGTGGTGGCCCTCGTCCACGATATCGTCATTACCCTCGGGCTGTTTTCCCTGATCGGAGGCGAGCTATCGCTGGTTATGGTCGGCGCGGTGCTCACCATCGCCGGCTATTCGATCAACGATACGATCGTCGTCTTCGACCGGATCCGCGAGGGCCTCAAGCAGGGCGAGCGTGGCTCGATCCAGACCCTGATGAATGCCAGCATCAATGAAACCCTCGGGCGCACGATCCTCACCGGCGGCACCACCCTGCTCTCGGTCGCCGCGCTCTATTTCTTTGGTGGAGCGGTTCTCAGGGACTTCTCGTTTGCCATCCTTGCGGGCATTCTTGTCGGCACCTATTCCTCAATCTTCATCGCCTCGCCCATTGTTCTCTGGGCCTCGAAGCTGCGTGGAAAAAGCATCCGCCGCGAGGTCCTTGAAAACGAGGCCCTCCGGCAGGCTTGAAGCCCGGTCGAAAAACCCCTTGCAGTCCCGGCGGCGCAGGCGCAACTTCGCGCAGAATGCGAGCCGCCGCTGCAATTGCCATCTTCTTCCTCGCCTTCCTGGCCACTGCGCCGGCTCAGTGGAACGTCGCCCTGCACGAAGGCCGGCGCTATGTCCCCATCGGTGACGTCGCCAATTTTTACAAACTGAACGCCCCACAGATCGAGGGGGGCTCGTTCACGCTGACCGGTCAGGGGCGCACGATCCGCGGCAAGGCCGGGACCCGGGAAATCCTGATCAACAACGTCAAATACATCCTCTGCTTTGACATCGTCTCGAAGGGCGGCAAGCTCCTCATCTCGGCCATGGACGTCACGAAGATCATCGAGCCCGTCATGCGACCGGGGAAGATCAAGAACGCCACGGCCGTGCGCACCGTCATCCTCGATGCCGGCCATGGTGGCCACGATAGCGGCGCAAGGGGCCTGCTGGGATCGGAGAAGGACGCCACGCTCGATGTCGTCCTGCGGGCCAAGCGTCTCCTCGAACAAAATGGCTACAACGTCCGGCTGACCCGCATGACGGACGTGTTTATTCCTCTCGAAAAGCGGCCCGCTCTCGCCAACAAATACCCGAACGCCATCTTCATCAGCGTGCATTTTAACAAGAGTAACACGTCTGGAGGCACCGGAATCGAAACCTACGCCCTCGCCCCTCGAGGGGTCCCCTCGATGGATGAGGAAAACCTTCGCTACAGCGATTTCAAGCCCTACCCCGGGCATGCGCGCGATGCCGAAAATATCGCGCTCGCCACGGCGATGCACTCTTCCCTTCTCCGCCACCTCCGGCTTTACGACCGGGGCATCAAGCGTGCGCGGTTCCTCGTGATCCGGGATATCGAGATCCCTGGCGTTCTTCTTGAGGGCGGATTCATGAATAATCTGGTTGACGCCCGCCAGATCGCGTCGAGCGCCTACCGGGACGCCTTCGCCAGCGCCATCCTTGAGGGGGTGAACCGCTACCGGAGCGCCGTCGCCGGCCGGATGCAATACTTCAAGCCCTCGGCCGTCGTTGCCGCCACCGACCCCACCAGTGCCCCCGAATTGAAAAAAACCGCGCCGGCGGACCCGGTCGGATCCAGGTCCGACATCGGCAACGCCGTCAACCAGGCCGCCAGCGCGATCTCCGCCCCCGCCAACTGATATGTCCGCCCAGCATCCCAATCCCATCGGTGTTTTTGACTCCGGCATCGGCGGCCTGACGGTTGTCGCCGCCCTGCGCGACCTCCTTCCCGCCGAATCCATTTTCTACATCGGCGACACCGCCCGCGTCCCCTACGGCGGAAAAAGCCGCCGCACGGTCGAACGCTACAGCGTCGAAATCGGCGGCCTCCTCCTGGCGGAGGAGGCGAAGATGATTGTCGTGGCCTGCAATACCGCCTCCGCACTTGCCGTCCCGCGCATGAAAGACATCTTCAAAGTCCCCGTGCAGGGGGTCATTGCGCCCGGAGCCGAGGCGGCCGTCCGCGCCTCAAGGGCCCACCGGATCGGCGTCATTGGCACGCGGGCCACGATCGCCAGCGGAGCCTACGAACACGCCATCCACCAGCTTGACGCCGCCGCCAGCGTCTTCAGCGCCGCCTGTCCGCTCCTTGTACCCCTGATCGAGGAAGGCCTCTTTGATGACCCGATTACCGATCAGGTTCTGGCGAGGTATCTCGCCCCCCTGCTGTCCGAAAATATCGACACCCTCGTCCTCGGTTGCACCCACTATCCCCTTCTCCGGGAGGCCATCGGACGCGCTGCAGGACCGGGGGTCACCCTCGTCGATTCCGCCAAAAACTGCGCTTTGGCTGTCAGAGACCTCCTCGCAACCCACCAACTCGCCGCTCCCTCCGCCCGCCTCGGCCGCCTCGATGTCGCGCTCACCGACTCCACCGAAGGTTTTCTTCGCGTTGCCCAAAAAGCTCTCGACCTCGAAATCGGGGACGTCGAGCTCCGCGCTGTCCAGCCCCGTGAACTGGGGCCAGGATAAACCCCGAGCCGGTGAGGGCGGGGCATGGAAAAACCCTGCCTGTATTCTTTCTTCCAATCGCCGGTAATGCGCTGCGCCGCAGCCCCCGCGGAATTTCAACTCACGCACCCGCTGGATGTTTCTTCTACAGCGGAATATTCCAGCTGCCGGGCAGGTCCTCGCGGTGTGGCTCGTAGTGGTGAGCCCGCAGCCCAGCGGCGGCGGCGGCCTCGCAGTTTTCTTTCAGGTCATCGAAGTAGAGGGTGTGCTCCGGATGGATTCCAAACTGGCGGATTGCGATCTCAAAGATTTCCGGGGATGGCTTCATGAAGCCCGCGCGGTAGGAATAGACGCCGTCGCGGAAGATCTGGAAGACTTCGAATTGCCGGAAGATGTATTTGTGGTGGATCGGCCCGATGTTTGAAATCAGGAAGACTGGCATCTTTTCGGCCAGGCGGCGCGCCAGCGATGTCATCCGGGTATTTTCCTCAAAGATGTCCTCCCAGATCGCCACAAATTCCGCTTCGTCGCCGGAGTCACGGAACTCAGGGCGCACGACGGAGAGGAATTGATCGGGAGTGGTGTGGCCGAGCTCATATTCGCGGTTCGCGGCGGTGATACGCGCCCGGTCGGGCTCGCAGTCCATGCCGCTCTTTTCCATCAGCCTCCGGGCGGCTTTCATGTAGTCGAAGAGGAGGAGAACGTTACCGATGTCAAAGATGGCCGCTTCTGTTTTCATGTGGTCAGTGAATGAAGAAATTGGGCGACCTCGCGGGAGGCGTTGGGTCGGCTGAGGCGTGTCGCCGCGTCGAGGCGCTGCCGGTAAAGTTCTGCCCCGTTGGAAAACGTGCGCTGTATGGCAGAGGCAATTTCCCGGGGTGTCGTCGCCAGCTCCCCCGCTCCGCTCTCGATGAGCAGCCGCGCGTTGCCTTCCTCCTGCCCGGGCACAATTTGCGTGATGATCATTGGCGTGCATGCAGCAAGAGCTTCCTGCACGGTCGCTCCACCGGCTTTGCTCACCAGCAGGTGGCTGCGGCGGATCAGGCCCCCTATCCCTGGCGTCCATCCGTGAATTTCCAATTCAAGGCCCTTGGCAGCCGCCATTCCGCCCAGCATCCGGCCAAGTTCCTCGTCGCGCCCGACCGTGACCGTGAGGCGGATTCCCTCGATCTCGAGGAGCCTGGCGACAATGTCCGCCGCGAGGTGATGGGCGGAATTCACCATGAAGAGCACCTCGAACGGCGGCCCGGAACGTGCCGGCGGCGGCTCGGAAAACTCCAGGGGAACGGGAAACCCGGTCGCATGAATTTTTTGCGGCGGCACTCCGGCGGTGCGCATCACCCCGGCTGTCTGCTCGTTGGCGACGAGGAACGCATCCGTCCCGCAGCGGAACCAGACCGAGTTGACGGTGATCGAGTCGGTGACAATCGTGACCAGCCGCGAATTTCCCGCCTCGCCACGCCGACGGATCAGGTCCATGAGGTGCCCGTAGCCGGGATACGTGCTTACGATGACATCCGGCTTCTGCTCGCGGATCAGCCGGGCGAGCCGCCGCGCTGCGCGGCCGAAGACACCAATCCCCCCTCCCACGACCGCCGTACGGTCCAACACCCAAAAGATCAGGCTCCAGAGGGCGGGAACATGATTAATGACAAGGAGATAGATCCGGCTAACAAGGCGGTTCACCGCACCGTACGCTTCGTCGAAGACATCGTGGACGCCGGTCGTCACGCCGCTCTCCTCCAGCGCCGCCGCGAGATTGCGGGCAGCCGCATTGTGACCTTCTCCGAAACCTGCCGTCAGAATCAGTGCCGACCTCACAGCCATTTCCTGCGCTTGAAAACGAAGACCATCCCGCCCACGATGCAGAGGCATACGCACCAGAATGCGATGTATCCGAACGGCCAGTGAAGCTCGGGCATGTTCCACTTTTCTTCCGTATCGAAATTCATCCCGTAAACCCCGGCAAGAAATGTCAGCGGAATAAACATCACCGAGACCACGGTGAGCACGCGCATGATCTCGTTGGTCCGGAATCCAAGGCTTGAAAGATACAGGTCCATCAGCCCGGCGGTCAGGTCCCGATAGCTCTCGATGATATCGATGATCTGTGTCGTATGGTCGTAGCAGTCACGCAGGAAGATTTGCGTCTCGCGCCCGATCAGACCCGTGTCGTCGCGGATCAGGGTGTTGAAGATTTCGCGGTGGGGCCAGGAGGCGCGCCGGAGGTGAAGTAGCAGGCGCTTCGCCTCGTAGAGTTTTTTCAAACTCGAGCGTTGCGGCTTGTCCAAGAGCTCCTCCTCGACGTCCTCAATCGAGTCCCCGACCGCTTCGAGCACCGGAAAAATCTGGTCCACCGTCGCATCCAGCAGCGCGTAGGCCAGGTAGTCAGCTTTCATTTTCCGGGCATAACCGCGTCCGGCCTGCAGGCGGGAACGCACGTGGTCGAACACATCATGGCCCTGCTCCTCCTGGATCGTGATGACGAAATACTCTCCAAGGAAAAGGCTGACCTGCTCGAAGGCCAGCTCCTCGGCCTTGTCGAAATAGACCATCTCGCTGACGATAAAAAAATGGGACTTGAAGTGCTCGACCTTTGGCCGCTGGGCTGTGTTCAGCACGTCTTCAAGGGCGAGGGGATGGATCTCGAAGTGCGCTCCCAGCTTCCGCATGAGCTCGATGTCCCCGAGCCCGTCGATGTTGATCCAGTTGACCTTTTTGGGATCGAGCCGCTCAATCAGCTCCTCGAACGTGTCGAAGTCCGCCTCCAGGATCGTTTCGGAATCATACTGGATGAGGCTGATCTCTGCGCGCTTCTTTGCGCCTTCCCTTGCCAGAAGTGTCGCCGGGGGAGTCCCGGCTGGTTTGTAATTGATCCGAATCATGCTGAGCGTGGGTTCTTCCGGCGCGGAACAGCCGCCGGAACAGCCGCACGCTGCCCGACAGCCCCGTTTCTGACAACGGAAAAATGGTCCCATCCGCCGGGCCAGTCTTCTGGAGCCTCTCCCTTCCCGGCCAGCTCTCCGATGCACGTGAGCGGAGTTCGGCGAAATGGCCATTGAGAAAGCCGTCCCGCGTGGCGGGCCGGAACGGCGAGGAGCAGTTCGTAGTCCTCCCCGTCCGTGAGGGCCTGCTTTGTCGTTGCGCCCGAACGCAGCGGAAGTCTGGAAAGATCCACTCGAAACCCGCAGCCGGAGGCGCGGGCCAACCGTGGCAGATCGCTCCCCAGCCCGTCGCTGAGGTCCATCATCGCCGAGGCCAGTCCGTTTTCGGCCAGCCACCGGCCTTCTGCAATGCGAGGCACAAAGTCGAGATGGTGCCCGGCCGCCGAGCCGCCAAGCCTCCCGGTAACGAACAGCATGTCGCCGACTCGTCCCCCGCTCCGCAGAACCGGTTTCTCCCCGCCCATCGATCCGGTCAGTGCCACCGAGACGGCGATGCCGTGTGGCTGGCGCGAGATTTCCCCGCCGGCCACTGTCACCCCGAACCGCTTGGCTGCCTTCCGGATCCCACGGTAAAACTCCTGCCAGTAGCCCGGATCCAAATCCGGAGGGGAAATCACCGTGATCAGGGCCTGCGCAGGGATTCCTCCCATCGCAGCGATGTCGCTCAGCGGACGGCACAACGCCTTCCATCCCACCCGCGCCGGATCATGGATCCGCAAAAAATGAACATCCTCGACCACGCAGTCGGTTTTGAGCAAACACGGCCCCTGGCCCTCCCGCACGACGGCACAATCGTCACCCGGCCCGACCAGAAGATCCTCGCCCGCTTCCAGCCCACGAAGCCAAATTTTGAGCAGACGGTCTTCGGGATTCATTGGGCGAGCCCGGGCCAGAGGATCGCAAGGGTGATCGTGAGCGCATTGAACCCCGCGTGCATCAGTATCGGTGCCCAAAGCGATCCGCAGCGCTCGTAGACCAATGCCAAGCCGACGGCGAGGATCGTCAGTCCCGGAAAAGATGGCGCGTGCCCGTGGATCCCGGCAAAAACGATCGACGTGAACAAAAGCCCGGCCAGCCGCCCCCAGCGCTCACGTGTGATCCCATACAGGCAACCGCGAAAAATGAGCTCCTCCGTCACCGGTGCCGCGACCACGGCCACCGCCAGAACGGCTGCCCGCTCCCGCCAGCCCGGATGGTTCAGCAGAAAATCCACGATTGGCTGCGGGCGGGTATCGGGGCCGCTCCAGGCATAGACCAGCGCCTGGCAAAAGTAGATGAGCGGCAGGAACATCACCAGCCATCCGGCCACGGTCGCCGGGGACCAGCCTCCTCCGCGCAAGCCAAACGCGCGGGTCAGTGAAATTCCACGAAACACCAGGAAGCCGAGCACAAAGCAGACCAGCCCCGCATACAGGGCGAATCCCTTGAGCACATCCTCCAGCCCAAGCTTCGGGGCCGGGCCCGCCGAAGACCCGCTGGCCATGAGCAGAAACAGCGCGACAAGACCCCCGGTCAGGAGTCCCTCACGCCACCCCCACGGGGCGGAGGGGAATCCGCACGGATTCGAAAGGGCGAGCGGAACGGCCCGGCGAAGGGCCGCAGCGGCGCCGAGCGAGCAAATTCCCAGAACAACAAATTGGACCAGCACGCGGACATCGATACCCGCTGGCGCAAAAAACTTCCAGCCCGGTTTCTACAGGCCCTACCGCCCCACCGCAAGGCGCTCGGCCAGACGCGATGGCAGACCGGCTTCAAGAATCGCCTTTTGCGCCGCCGGAAGGTCGTATTCCAGCCGTCGCAGGCAGATCTCGTTGCTCACGGTGTCATAAACGCAATACGCGGCCCGCGGATCGCCATCCCTCGGCTGGCCGACGCTCCCGACATTCACCAGGTATTTTTTCCCAGGCTGGATCTGAAGCTTTTCGTCGAGGGAGATCGTGCGGACGCTGCCGTCGCGGATATACGCCTTGGGCGAATGGGTGTGCCCGATGAAGCAGAGCGCAGTGTGCTGGTAGCTGAAGCTGGCGGCAGCATCGAGTTGGTTGAAGACGTAGCCCCACTTGTGCGGGGTGTCGAGGGTCGCATGCACAATCGTGAAATCCCGCACCTGCCTCTGTAGTCGAAGGGCGCGCAACCACTCCTTGTCGCTCTCGGGAAGCTGGTTCCGCGTCCAGTTCATCGCCTCCTCGGCCAAGGCGTTGAACCCCTCCTGAAACCCGAACATCGAGGCCTGTTCGTCATGGTTGCCTTTGACCGCCGGGCATTCCAGCGCACGCACCTTTTCCAGACACTCACGGGGAAACGCATTGTAGCCGACGATGTCGCCCATGCAGACGAAGTGCGTGCAGGCTTGCTCGGCCGCATCAGCGAACACGGCTTCGAGGGCATGGAGGTTGGCGTGAATGTCGCCGAATATGGCAAATTTCATGGATGGTCTTTCGGCGGGGGGCCGCTGGTATCCTCCGAATCTACTCTCTCGGCCGCAGGGATATCCAGTTTCTTTTCCATCTCTTGCAGGAGATTGACAAGTGTCGGGAGCCGCTGCTTCTCGCCCTCCAGATAAAGCTTTTTCAAGAGTTCATACGCCTCGCGCTCGCGGCCGGGGCATTTCGCCATCATATACCCCGCAAACCGCCGCGCGTATGCGGGCGCATCCGGGAACTCGGAGGCCTTCCAAAAGGCATCAGCTGCCCCGCAGAAATCCTCGTATTTGTCCCGCAGCAATACCCCCAGCTGAAGGTAAAGCTGGTAGCGGTCCGGGTTGTTCCGGATCCCCCGCTCTAAAAAGTCCCGTCCCAAATCGAAATACTGCCGCTGCGCGCGAATGCGGAGGGCCTCGCTCGGCTGCTTCTCGTCCTGCATCGCCGCCACGCTCGCATTCCACGCCATGTGCCAGGCCGCCATGTCCCAATACATGGTCGAACGCGGCTGAAGCGTCGTCACCGTATTGAACAGTCCGGCCATCCGCCCCCACTCGGTATTCTCCCAGGCCGAATGCGCCTCGATCCATAAAAATGCCGCCAGCGGCGAGCGGAACCCGCTCAGCGCCGCCAGAAACCCCATCTGCCCGATCTTCTCGCGAAGGCCAAGGTTCAGCTCGGTCGAACGAAAATTTGCCGCCTTGGCCCCGGCCGCAAGGCGCGCCTGAAAAGGCAGCGTCACCGCCCCGAAGACCGCCAGCAACCCCACCGCCAGTGCCCGCCGCAGGATCATAACTCGCGCCCGGAAAAAACCAGGGCCGCCAGCAGGAAATACACCGCGACATACATCCCGCCCAGAGCCAGTGTCTCCACAAACAGACCCGCCGGAACCGCCACCCCGGCGATCACATCATCCACAAAATTGAAGGCCTGAAGGTCCGGAAAGACCAGCGCCACCACCCCCACCAGCACCCGCGTCCACCAGGCCACATCCATCCCCGCCATCAAATACTCCCGCGCCGTCGACTGTAGGTGCCCGATAAAATAGATCGCCGCCGCCATCAGGATCGTGAACAGCCCGGAGGAGGCAAACGTCGACAGGAACAACGTCATCGAAGCCAGCAACGCCGCTTTCACAAATATGATGATGATCCCCGGTAGGAGGTTGATGTTGAAGGTCGCCGCCGTCACCTCCCGCAGTGCCGCCGCCATTTCGTCGGCAGGAGCCGCAGCCAGTTGCGCACGCGTCTCCGCCAAAACCCCTTGCTCCTGAAACCACAGCACCGCCAGAAATAGCACGGTCATCAGAAGGATCGACAGCGCCAGCAGCAGGAAAATCCCGATCAGCTTCCCGAAGAGATACGAAATCCGCGGGACCGGCTTCGCCAGGATCGTATAGATCGTCCGGTCCTCCATATCCTTCGGCAAAAAATTCGCTGTCGCTAGAATGGCCAGAATTGACGTGAACACCGACATCGCTCCCAGCGAGATGTCTTTCAGCATCTGGAACTGCTCCTGAAACGAGAACTTTGACACGAACGCCGAGTTCCCAATGATCAGCAGCGCGAAAATCAGCAGAAAATAAAACACCTTCATCCGCACCAACTCGGTGAACGTATTCCACCCGATCGCCCATGTTCCTCTCAACGCTCTCATCGCTCCGAGACTATGCGGATTCCTCCCCCTCCTGTCCAGCCAGAGTCCCGCGATCTTGAAGAGTTTGAGCCGGATCTCGGAGGCAGCAAGAGCCAAGAAGGAGTTGAACGGCGCGGACATGCCCGATGCCATCGAAGACGGAACCCATCGTGTGCGCGACGTGAGCATGGGCGAAGACGCCTGCCGCGTCGCGGACCCAAAGGCTGCCCGCACCACGGTGACTCCGCGCATCCGGCACGCCCGCATCAACCGCCCCGCTCGAACTCCTGCCGAGCTCACGCAAATGACCCATCCATGAAAAAATCAGATGAAATGGCTCTGAACTTTTCCTGCTCCGGCAGAAGAATATCATTGCCAAGAATGCGGCCTTCCCGCCTAGTTATTCGTTCCGCAACCGAAAACACGCGAAAAACCATCTAAATGAGCGAGAGACGAGTAGTACTAACCGGCATGGGAGTTGTGACACCCATTGGAAACGACATTCCCACCTTCTGGCAGTCCATGATGGAAGGGCGCAGCGGAATTAGCCGGTATGCCGCATTCGACTCCACGGAATTTGCCTGCAAGATCGCCGGTGAGGTGAAGGATTTTTCGGCCGCGCCCTATTTCAAGAACCCGAAGTCGGCGAAGCGGACCGACCGTTTCACCCAGTTCGCGATGGCGGCCTCGAAGATGGCGCTGGAGGATTCCGGGCTGGATCTCGACACTATCGACCGCAACCGTTTTGGCGTGATGATCGGCAGCGGGATCGGTGGCCTGAGCAGCATGGAGGAGGAGTGCAAGCGCCTCCTCGAGCGTGGGCCCTCGCGGGTGTCGCCGTTTACCATTGCGATGATGATTTCCAACATGGCCAGCGGAATCGTCTCGATGGAGTATGACCTCCGCGGGCCGAACATGTGCATCGTCACCGCCTGCGCGACCGCGAATAATTCGCTGGGCGAGGCTTGGCGGATCATCAAATTCGGCGATGCCGACGGATTTATTGCCGGGGGCTGTGAAGCGACAATCACCCCGCTCGGGATTGGCGGGTTCTCCGCGATGAAGGCGGTGAGCCTGCGCAACGATGAGCCCGAGAAGGCCTGCCGTCCTTTTGACCGCGACCGTGACGGGTTTATCATGAGCGAAGGGGCGGGGATCATGATCCTCGAGGAATACGAGCACGCGAAGCGGCGAGGCGCGCAGATTTACTGCGAGATCACCGGCTATGGATGCACGGCAGACGCCTATCATATGACGGCTCCCATGCCTGAAGGCGAAGGTGCGGCCCGCGCCATGCAGGTGGCGATGAAGCACGGTCGGGTGAACCCCGGGGAGATTGACTACATCAATGCCCATGCAACCTCCACCGGCCTCGGCGACATCTGCGAGACCAAGGCGATCAAGCTGGCTCTTGGCGACCATGCGAAGAAGACGATGGTGAGCGCGACGAAGTCGATGACCGGACACCTTCTGGGAGCCGCCGGCGGCGTCGAACTCGCCGCCTGCGCCCTGGCTATCAAGCACGGCGTCGTGCCCCCCACGATCAACCATGAGACCCCGGATCCCGAGTGCGACCTCGACTGCGTGCCGAATATCCCCCGCGAGGCCAAGCTGAAAACGGTGATCAGCAACTCGTTCGGTTTCGGCGGGCACAACGCGACCCTCCTCATCCAAGCACTGGATTGAGTCCCGCGGGGGGCGGGAGTTTGGCCAGCGGGGCCGACCTTTCTTCTACCCGAAGACGTCCTTCCAGACGCGTGCGGAGTTCACGTGGACGGCGACAACTTTTGAGGTATCCGGCGTGTAGCCGCCGGCGAGGACCCATGCCACAGGGAGGCCATGGGATTTCGCAAATTCAAAAACCAAGCGGTCCCGCTCCCGCAGGTCGTCGTGCGTCAGATGCAGCGGCGAGTAGGGGTCATCTTTCAGAGGGTCGGCTCCGGCCTGGTAGAGAAGGATCCCGGGGGAAGCCCCCTCCAGAAGCCATGGAAGGCTGGCGGAAAGCGCCTCGAGCATCATGGCACGATCCGAGCGGCCCGTTGGGACAAGAGGCACGGAGACATGGTTCGGACCGTCTTCGTGGCGCCGCGTCGTGACATCACGGTAGGGTTTGTTCCCGTGGTAGTCGTTGCCGTAAATCGAGAGGCATTTCATCCAAGGCCGTGAAGCGGCAAGGGCGGCGGTGCCATTGCCGTAGTGCAGGTCCATGTCGAGAACCGCCCCGTGGCGGATCTTCCCCAGCGCTCGCAGCGCCTCCAGAGCAACCACAAGCCCGTTGAAGGTGCAGAATCCCTCGCCGTGGTCGGCGCAGGCATGGTGGAATCCGCTGGCGAGCGCTCCGGAAGAGCCGGACTCGAGCGCCTCTTCCGCCGCTGCGAGCAGTCCGCCACTGGTCAGGCAGACGCTCGGGAAAAGCTCCGGCGACCAGGGAAATTTCTGAGATTCGGCGAGATCGAGTGGGTGGCCGGTCTTGATCGACCGGATGTATTCCGGCGTGTGGACGCGAAGAAGGTCGTCTTCGTTTACCGGCTCGGGGCGGCGGATCACAACCCCCGGCAACTCCCGCCGGATCTCCTCAGCCACAAGGGCAAACTTGGAAATCGGCATGATGTGGTTCCCGAGGGGAGCCGCAAATCCGGGATCGTGAAAAAGCGTCATAAGGTGGAGGGCGGGACAAGGCGGATCTTCTCGTCCGCAGGTGGATAGGAGTCCAGCGTGGCGTGGACGACCGCCATGTCCTGCGGGCGAAATCCCGTCGAATACATTTTGTAAAGCGAGGCGGCGATGCGGCGGACCTCGGCGCCCGTGATAAACTCCTCCTGTTCGCGGCCAACCCGGCGCACGATCAACCCCAGAGGGATCGGCTGCGGTCCGCCGCTCATGTCGATCTCATGGTGCGCCCGGAAATCCGGCTGGAGGTAGCCAACGCGGGACGGGTCGATTTTTTTGAAGCCCGCTTTCTCATAGGCGGTGAGGCGGACGAGGGTGGCCTGGTCGGAGACATCCGGATGTTCCATCTCCCCGACAAGGGTGATCGGTTCATCTGGTGAGCGGCCCTGGGCGGCCAGCGTGTTCCGGGCAGTGGTGACCGGGAGGGCCCGCATCCAGCCCGCGAGGCCGGTGC
>JBGSJQ010000138.1:0-6659 GCA_041741775.1 Terrimicrobiaceae bacterium
CCTCTGCGCCCGGGGCGGACAAAACCCCGCCGAGCCTGTCGCCGCCGGCGTGCCGGTCGTCTTCGGCCCTCCTATGCAAAATTTTGCGACACTGGCGCGCCAGTTCCTCCGCCACGAAGGGGCCTTCGAGGCCGCAGACACCCCCGCCCTTGTCTCCGTTCTCCAGAAGCTGTTCTCCGACGCCGACCTCCGCTCGCGCATGGCCGCCAACGCTGCCAAGTGCCTCGAAGTCCACCACGGTGCCACGCGCCGCACCGTTGCGGCTCTCGAAAAACTTTCGCGCCTGGACAAAGGGCGGGGACCCTGCCACGGCGCCTGAGGGCGAGATGATTTCCCCATTCGCCCCTCTTGCGATGAGCCGCCTACCTGTGGAATTGCTTGATCCGGGTCAATGACCTGAGGCCCGCTGTGACGGAGGATCGCGCCCTGATGAATTTTTCCCTTCACGAGCGTCCGGTGATTATCATTTGGGAAGTGACCCGCCGGTGCGCCTTGGCCTGCCGGCACTGCCGGGCGGTTGCCCAGCCGGGGCCCGACCCGCTCGAACTGGCCGGGGACGATGTCGAACGGCTTCTCGACCAAGTCGCCGAGGCCGGACCTTCCTTTTTTATTCTCACCGGCGGAGATCCGGCCAGCCGCCCGGACCTTGAGCACATCGTCCGGAGTGCTACGGCGAGAGGGTTGCGCGTGGCGATCAGCCCAAGCGCCACCCCACGTCTGCTCAAAAAAGATTTTGGAGCCCTGCGGGAAGCGGGGGTGGAGAGGATTTCGCTGAGCCTGGATGGGGCGACCGAGGCAACGCACGATGCTTTCCGTGGGGTGCGGGGGACATGGGAGTGGACCCGGCGGGCACTGGACAAGGCCGCGGCAGCCGGGTTGGAGTTTCAGATCAACACGACATTTTCGCGGACAAACATCGGCGAGTGGGATGCGTTCGCCGAGACGATCCGCGTGATGGATCCTAAGATGTGGAGCATCTTCCTTCTGGTGCCAACCGGACGCGCACAGACGGAGGAAATGCTCGATGCCGATGAAACCGAGGAGCTGTGGAACCGGCTGGCAGATTTTCAGGATCAAACCGGGATTCCCGTAAAGACGACCGAGGGGCCTCACTTCCGGCGCGTGATGGCCGCGCGCCGCAAGGGTGACGATTTGCCTTGGCGCTTCGCTCCCACCAATGACGGACGCGGGTTCGCCTTTATTTCCCACCGGGGCGACGTTCAGCCGAGCGGATTCCTTCCGCTTACCTGCGGCAACACCCGCACCGGCAATCTCCTCGACATCTACAAAAATTCCCCGGTGTTCCAGTCGCTGCGCGATTCGGATTCCTTCGGGGGAAAATGCGGCCGATGCGAATATCGGAACATCTGTGGCGGCAGCCGCGCCCGGGCCTACGCGCTGACCGGCGACTACCTCGCCGAGGAACCCTGCTGCTCCTACCAACCCAAACGACTATGATCAACGTAACCAAACTTCTCTGCGGCACCCCGCAGCCCGCCGACGCCCTGCGCTACGGCGAGGGGGCCTGCGCTCCAAAATCCTCCTCCGCTCGGAAGCCCGTCGTCGTGTGGAATATCACCCGTCGATGCAATCTTCATTGCGTCCACTGCTACTCGGACTCCACAGCGAAGCACTATCCGGGTGAGCTCACGCTCCAGCAATGCATCGACGTCATCGATGACCTCGCGGATTACGAGGTCCCGGCCGTCCTTCTCTCCGGCGGGGAGCCAACCCTCCACCCCCACTTTTTCGATTTGGCCGGCTACGCCATCGCCCGGGGCCTGCGGGTCACGGTCTCCACGAATGGCACCCGCATTGACTCCCACGCCGCCGCGCGCCTCAAAGACCTCGGCGTTACATACGTCGGGATTTCCCTCGATGGCATCGGGGAACACCACGACCGCTTTCGCGGCAAGCCCGGGGCCTTCCAAAAAGCGGTGGATGCCTTCCGGCACTGCCGCGGCGCCGGTCAGAAAGTCGGCTTGCGGCTCACCCTCACCCGCGAGACGGTCAGCCAGCTCCCGGAAATCCTGCGCTTCATCGAGGCGGAGGACATCCCGCGCGTGTGCTTCTATCACCTCGTTTACAGCGGGCGCGGGGCAGATCTTGGGCTACTGCCGCCCTCCGAGACTCGGGCCGCTCTGCGGATGATCGGAGACGCCGTGATGCGGTGGAACCGCGAGGGAAACAACCGTGAGGTGCTCACCGTGGATCAGCCTGCCGACGGGGTCTTCTACTACCTCTCCATGCTGCGCAAAAACCCGAAGCGCGCGGAGGAAATCTGGAAGCTGATGAGCTGGAATGGCGGCGGCCGCCACGCTTCGGGCCTCGGGATCTCGAACATCGACAGCCAGGGAAACGTCCACCCCGACCAGTTCTGGCAGGACCACACGCTCGGCAATGTCAAAGACAAGCCGTTCAGCAAAATCTGGAGCAATGCCCAAAACGACGATCTGCTGTCTGGCCTGCGCGACCGCCTGCCGCGCCTCAAGGGGCGTTGCGGGGAGTGCCGGTTCCAGGAGGTCTGCGGCGGAGGGTTCCGGGTGCGCGCCTACCAGAAGCACGGGGATCCCTGGGCAGAAGACCCGGGCTGCTACCTGCGAGACTACGAGATCGCCCGCGCCGAGGCCCTGGCCTGAACCTCGGCCAGCGGCGGCGGCGCATCGGGCCACTCCGCTTCGTTGATGACGGCCGAAGCCAGCATCCGCTGGTAAACCGGGCGGGGAACGTTCACCGCGCCGAATTGCGCAAGGTGTGGTGTGACCCACTGGGTGTCCAAGAGCTGAAACCCGCCCTGGCGCAGGATCGCGACCAGGCAGCACAGCGCCACCTTCGAAGCGCCGGTCGCCCGGTGGAACATCGACTCCCCGAAAAACGCCGCACCAAGCCGCACGCCATACAGCCCGCCGACCAACTCACCGCCCCGCCACACCTCGACCGAGTGCGCATTCCCCTGCCGGTGCAGCGCGCAGTAGCTGTGGAAAATGGTCTCGTCGATCCAGGTTTCCTTGCGATCCGCGCAGGCCAGCATCACCTCGGGAAATGCGGAATCCAGCCGGATCTCCCACGCCGGGTCCCGCAAGGCTTTCCCCGTCCCATGCGGAATCCGGAAGCCGCCCAGCGGAAAAATGCCGCGCGGGTCCGGGGAATAGAGCCTCAGCTCCCCGTTTTCCGCCATCGGGAACACCCCCTGCCGATAAAATTCCAGCAGCGCATGAGGCGGAATCATGTTTGCCATGCCCGAACAAATCACTATTCTGCCGCGCATGAAAGGCGTGATATTATTCGTTGGATGCGCGGCGCTCCTCCTGCTCGGGGCCTGTTCGGTGGCTGACCAGAGTGCCGCCGATGTGGGAACACAGTTTCAGGACGGGCTTCAGGGCCGCGGGCAAATCGTGCCCAACAACCCCACCGGCGACTCATTCGGATCGGACTACCGGTAAGGTCTCCGCCCCATCAGATTTCACTCCCTCGCCGGGCGGACCACCGCCTCCCTTTCCTTTTTCATGAGCACACAACCACCCACTGGCGACACGATCCTGATCCTGGATTTTGGATCCCAATACACACAGGTCATCGCGCGGCGGGTCCGCGAATGCAACGTCTATTCGGAAATCGTCCCATTCCACACCAAGGCGGCGGCGATCCGTGCGCTCAAACCCGCCGGGATCATCCTCTCCGGCGGCCCCGCCAGCGTCTATGCCACCAAAGCCCCCCAGGTGGACAAAAAAATTTACGCGCTCGGGATCCCCGTGCTGGGCATCTGCTACGGCATGCAGCTCATCGCTCACGGGCTGGGCGGAAAAGTCGAACGCTCGGAGCACCGCGAATACGGCCCCGGCCGGCTCAAAGGAAACCCGAAATGCGCCCTCTTCGACGGTCTCCCCGCCGAGCTCGATGTCTGGAACAGCCACGGGGACAAAATCACAAAGCTGCCCGCCGGGTTCCGCGCCCTCGGACGCACCGAAAACTCCCCGCACGCCGTTATCGGCGACACCAAGCGAAAAATCTTCGGCCTCCAGTTCCACCCCGAAGTCGTCCATACCCCGCGCGGGAAAGAAATCCTCGCGAATTTCGTCCACCGCATCTGCGGGTGCAAATCCGACTGGACGATGGAGTCGTTCATCGACCGCACGTGCCGCGAGATCCGCGAGCAGGTCGGCGACAGCCAGGTGATCCTCGGCCTCAGCGGCGGCGTGGATTCGTCAGTGGCGGCCGCGCTCATCCACAAGGCCATCGGCGACCAGCTCACCTGCATTTTTGTGAACAACGGCCTGCTCCGCCGGGATGAGGCCGGGGCTGTCGAAAAGCTTTTCGCCGGCGAGTTCCGCATCCGCATGCAGACGGTTGACGCCACCGCCCAGTTCCTCTCGAAGCTGAAAGGCGTCACCGATCCCGAACGCAAGCGCAAGATCATCGGCAACGAGTTCATCAAGGTTTTCGAAGCCGCCGCCCGCAACCTCAAGAAGAAGGCCCCGGGAAAATACCGCTTCCTCGCCCAGGGCACGCTTTACCCGGATGTCATCGAGAGCGTCTCGATCTCCGGCAACCCGGCCGCCCTCATCAAGAGCCACCACAATGTCGGCGGGCTCCCCGAGCGCATGAAATTCGAGCTCGTCGAACCCCTCCGCCAGCTCTTCAAGGACGAGGTCCGCCGCGTCGGCACCGAGCTCGGGCTCTCGAAGGAAATCGTCCACCGCCAGCCGTTCCCCGGCCCCGGCCTCGCCGTCCGCATCCTTGGCGACATCACGGAGGAACGCCTGCGGATCGTCCGCGACGCCGACGCCATCGTCATCGAGGAAATGAAAAGCTCGGGCTGGTATTACAAAGTCTGGCAGTCGTTTGCTGTGCTCCTCCCCGTCCGCTCGGTTGGTGTGATGGGCGACGAGCGCACCTACGACTACACGATCGCCCTGCGCATCGTGCAGAGCCACGACGGCATGACCGCCGACTGGGTCCGACTCCCCTACGAGCTCCTCGGCAAAATCTCTGCCCGGATCATCAACGAGGTCAAGGGCGTCAACCGCCTTTGCTACGACGTCTCCAGCAAACCCCCTGCCACGATCGAGTGGGAATGAACATGGAAGGCCGCAGCGCAATCTACCCCGGCAGTTTCGATCCGGTGACCTTCGGACACATGGATGTCATCACGCGCGCCACGCATCTCTTCGAATCCGTGATCGTCGCCGTGGCCGCCAGCGAGGGCAAGGGTCCGCACTTTTCGGTGGAGGACCGGATCCAGATGCTCAAGGAGAGCACCGCCGGCATGTCCAGGGTTCGGGTTGTGCCTCTCCATGGCCTCCTCGTTGACTTTGCCCGCGAGCAGGAGGTTTTTACCGTCATTCGCGGTCTCCGCGCCGTCTCGGATTTTGAGTTTGAATTCCAGATGGCCCTCATGAACCGCAAGCTGGAAGCACGCCTCGAAACCGTCTTTCTCACCCCGAAGGAAGACTACACCTACCTCAGCTCCCGCATCGTCAAGGAAGTCGCCCGCCTCGGCGGAGACGTCAGCCCGTTCATTCCCGCTCCCGCCGTTAGAAAACTCCGCGAAACCGGACTGCATTAAGGCGTCCGTCTTATGATGGGAATCGTCGGACCTGACAGAGCAGGTCCCTCCAGGCAGGGGGACGCGCCAGCGATGGAGGGACGACCTCCGTGTCGTCCGCAGACTGCTTACATAAACGGCTCGACAGCCGCGAGGGTCTCGCGGAGGGCCCGATAGCCGAAGTGTCCTTGGCGGACGCGCAGGAGCCGTGCCCCCTGCCATCGGCGTGTCAGCGTCCGGAGGTCGGTTACGGGGGAGACTTTGTCATACATGCCTGCTGTGATCACGATGCGGGCGGGGTCGCAAAGAGGGATCCCGTGCAGCGGTGAGATCAGGTGGGCATGCCGCGCGATCTGCTCCCGCACATGTCCCAGCGAGCGAAGCGAGCTCCGCATCGAGGAAGCACCGGGGTTCTCCCAGATCGCCTTATCCACATTCACAATCGGCTGGACCAACCCGAGAAAACGAAAGTCTTTTTCCAAAAACGAGAGCAGGGCTCCGGTCCACCCGCCATAGCTGGTGCCGATCAAGGCAAATTCCCCGGCACCTCTCGCTCGCAAAATCGCCATCAGCTGCCGCAGCTCGACGACCCCTTGGCGGAGTCCTTCGGCATTGCGGATCAGGTCGGAGGTGATCGCCAGTTCGCCATTCAAGGCCTTCTTCGGCTTGCGCGAATAATGATAGGGCAGGTGAGGGAAGGCGACCGACCAGCCCCGGCGGTTGAACGTCGCCGCCACCCGGCGGTAGCCAACATCGCTGGCGCTCATGAGGGCATGGAGCAGAAGGAGGACCGGGGCGTCGCGCCGCGGCCCTGGATAAAACCGCACGCGCGCCCGGTCGTTTTCTGCAAACCCGCTCGGGAGCGGAGTCTCCCACTCAATCCAACCCTCGCTGTGCCGCGGCTCAATGGCCGCCGGCATGCGGTAGAATTCCTCGCGGCTCATCGGCGAACAGGCGTCAAGGTAGGCGTCGAGCTCGGCTTTCGTGCAGCTGTCCGCCCGGCGCCGCCACTGCAGGATGTTCATCATCCCACACATCGCGCCGTCCATGCCCCAGGACGTCGTCCGCTCAACAAGGCGCTTCATGGCTCAACCATCCGCTCCTGCGGGGAGTG